>CACLRR010000002.1 GCA_902609415.1 uncultured Chlamydiae bacterium | reverse complement strand
CTCATCTTGTCCATCCATTCCTGCAATCTTTACATAACCACCAAGAATTAGATAACAGACCTGCCACTGGACACCCTGAAAAATGAATGTTTTTATTGGCCTTCCAAATCCAATACTAAAGACCTCAACCTTCATTCCCACTTTTCTTGCCATTATATAATGACCCAATTCGTGAATGAAAATTAAAAAACCAAGCCCCAACGCCGCCAATAAAAAATACAACAGATCCATTATTATCCTCTTTAAACTTCAGTTGCCCTACTAATAGCTTCTTTATCTACTTCTAGTAGATCATCGATCGATCTAACTGAAATAGGTCTATATTTCTGCATCATATCCTGCAGTTTAGTACTTATCTCTATCCAAGAAATGGTTTGATCTAAAAATCTATTTACTAGTGTCTCATTCGCTGCATTTAAAAAACAAGGCGAGGTTCCACCCTCTTTTGTCGCTTCATAAGCAAGATCTAAACAAGGAAATTTCTTCCTATCGGGATCACTAAAAGTAAGCTCTTTCATCTGAGCCAAATTAAGTGGTCTTATACTATTCATAGATCTTTCTGGATACAAAAGAGCATGCTGAATCGGAAGCTCCATAGAATTCATTGACATATGCATCTTTATCGATCCATCGATCATCTCAACTAACCCGTGCACAAGGCTCTGCGGATGAATAAGCACCTTGATCCTATCAATGGGAAAATCAAATAAATGGTGCGCTTCTATCACTTCAAACCCTTTATTCATCAGGGTTGAACAATCAATGCTCACCTTCTTACCCATCTTCCACGTAGGATGCTTTAGGGCATCATCAATGGTAATATTTTTTAAATCATCTTTAGGTAATGATCGAAAGGGTCCCCCTGATGCAGTAAGAGTAAGATGCTTTACAAACTCCCGCTTCTCTCCTTCTAGACACTGAAAAATTGCATTATGTTCACTATCTACTGGAAGGATCCTTACTCCATGCTTCTTTGCTAAATCCATCACCAGCTTTCCGGCAACAACTAGGACCTCCTTGTTTGCTAGGAGAATATCCTTCTTAGCCTCAATAGCCTTAACTGTTGGCACCAGGCCTGCAATCCCCACAAGAGCACTCACAACCACATCTACTCCGTCATACGCAGATGCAATGTTCAATCCCTCTTTTCCAGCTACCACTTTCGCATGCGGCATTCTCTTTTGAAACTCAAGCGCCTTTTCTTTATCAGCAATAGCTATAAGTTCAGGATTAAACTCATTAACAAGCGGCTCCAGAAGATCGATATTTTCCTTAATCACCATCACTTTCACGCGATAGGTATCTTTTCCAAGATTACGAACTACATTCAGTGTCTGTCTACCGATTGACCCTGTCGCACCCAGTATTGCTATTGATTTCTTCATCTATAACCCAAAATTCTAATGGTCAGGGTAGCATCTAGAGAGGGATTTAGTCAAGAATCCTCTGATTCAACCAATAGAAATAAATGCAATGTTATAATAAAAATAAATTATTAATTTAAGGAATAAATAGTGAAAAATAAAATCAATCACCCAAAAATTATAGACATCCTTCGTGATTGCGACGGTAATGTTGAACTAGTTATAAGAAATCATTACCGAAAAAGGTGTGAAAAGACATTAAGTAATAACATTACTGACTGGCCATGTATCCAGTGTTCTAATTGGGATTGTAGCGATCCTAACTGCTAAACTATCTTGCAATCACCTTCCTCTTCAAGAGACAAGAGATAACTGCTGCCATAGAGAAAATGAAGACATTAATCATTGCTACTAAGGCACCTGTTGAAAGAGAGACTTGTAGTATGGTTAGTAGATGTCTTGCTAAGGCTACTGAGATAATTGAAGAAAAGATGCCAATGCCAATGCTTAAAAAAATTAGATGATGTAGTTTTGTAACAAATAATCTAGCCGTTAGTACTGGTGCTGTTAAGAAAATGAGTATCAGTACTATCCCTACAGACTTTAGGGCAACAATGACAGTTGCACTTGTTTGCATCATTAAGAGTAGTGAATATCTGTGATTGGAAACACCCAAAGAATGAGCGAAATTTGGATCAAAGGATGTTAAACTGTATCCTTTATAAAAAATAGCAACTAAAGAAATATTGATTAGCATCACCTGCATCACCAACTTAAGATCCTTGATATTAACAAGATCAATATTACCTATAATAATCTCATTTCCTATATGTGCATTACGTGAAAAAACTGTAAGAAGCACAACACCAATAGCAAAAAATGCTGTAAAAATAAGGCCAATACTAGCGCCACGCTGCAATTTTAGAACACTGTTTAAAAAGTATATGGCCACCATTGTTAGCATGGCAGAAAGAAATGATGCAGAAAGCATCAGGGGAAGGCTAGAATAAATGGTCTCTATAGAATCAACTCTTAGATCCGAGTATTTCGCAATGATAAAAATCCCTACAACACCCAAAAGTACTGTATGGGAAATTGCATTAGCCACCATTACCATTTTTCTAAGGACTAGAAATGAGCCCAAAAGCGCCCCTGAAACACTAATTCCAATAAGAATAAAGATCTGCTGTTCATCACTTGATAAATTCTGCCATAGAGAAGGTTGCATAATAAGAAAAAAACATCTCTTAAAAAAAAGAACAATAAAAGAAAAAAAATCAACTTGAGTATAAGGATTCATCAATTTTCTCCTAAAGTTGGAATCTCTCTTAGGTGAGGACACGTCTTCTCATCACCTAAACAAGATTCAATCTTTTCAACTAATTCATCTGTGAAAAAATGCTCTAGATATTCTGCCGAGACATGAACCATCTCTTTAGGTACTTTTACATACTTGTAGACATAGACCTCCCAGAGCCTATGATAACGAAGTATTTTATTTCCTTTTTTCTCCCCCTTTTTTGTTAACACAAAAGATTCATTCTCTTTTTCTAAGTGGCCAGAAAGTCGTAAGTAGACAGTAGAAATAAATAGTTGCAGTGGAGACATAAAACAGAAGAGACGACGCATATCAACAATTGTAAATGATGTTGCTCCTTCTTTAACTAGACCCTTTAATAAGTTCTCTAGTGAACAGGAAAACCTAAACATAAACACACGCACTATTTTTGCAACAAAACCTCTACTAGAGAAAAACAGAGCAAAAAGAGCTAACACAAATGCAATAACAACAATCGTAGGACCTGTTGGTAGGAAAACTGCACGAGATCCTTCAGAGACACTAACCATCGATAACACAAACCCTACCACTGTAGCAATCAAACCTATAATTACAGATACAATAGTCATTGAAGACAGTTTCTGTGTATACTGCCTAGCTCCTATTGCAGGGGCTACTAACATCCCTAAAATTAAAATTACTCCAATGCTTTGAATAGCAAAAGCTATTGTTAACACTAATAAACCATTCATGACGATTTGGATCACCTTCACAGGAAGGCCTAACAGCACAGCCTGCTCTCTATCAAAAAAAAGAGCTTCAATAAGTCGATAAAAGAGGATAAAAATTGAAATAACAACAGCAGTAAAAATAAGGTATATAAAGCAATCCTTTTGACTCAATAAGGCTGCTTCACCAAACAACAAACCCTGAATTTTCCAGTAGTAGCTAGAGTTTAAATTTTGTAGCGGCCCCATCAATAAAATACCTAACCCTAAAAATGCTGCTAACACAAAGGTGAGGGAAGAATCACTAGAAAACCTAAAGCGTTTTTGTAAATATGAAACTAAGGAAATGGCTAAATATGCAAAAAGGACAGACCCAATTACTACATAGAGTGAAAATCTAGCTTCATATAACTCTCCAAATATTGAGACAAAAAATAGTGTAATAATAACACCAGGAAAACTTGCATGGGATACTGTCTCTGCAAGTAAAGATTTCTTCTGTATATAAAGTATCACTCCCAATATGGAAACTGAAATGCTCATTAATATCAGTGCAACTAGAGGATAAAAATATACTGAATTAATAATACCTAACACTCCCTATTCCTCCAGGCCACTACTTTGCTTTACACTTTCATTTAAAATTTCATCCAAAATTTCAAATTTACTCGCAAAAGCCTCTTCAATATTAGGCAATGTAAAAACTTCCTTCACAGAACCTTCAGCAACTAACCTGGTATTAATAATAATTACCCTAGAGAAATAAGCTGGTATCGTTGTTAAATCATGATGCACAGAAAGTATGGTCTTCCCTTTATCTCTAAGTGTATTTAAAGTTTTGATTAGAATCGCTTCCGTTGCTTTATCAATTCCATTAAGTGGTTCATCTAAACAGTAAAATTCCGCATCTTGGAGAAGTGCTCTTACAAAGCAGATTCTCTGTTGTTGTCCACCTGAGAGCTTACTAATTGGAGTATCCACATATCCTTCCATTCCAAGCAATGAAAGTGCCTCAATAGCCTTGTCTACCTGCTTTTGTTCTCGCCATCTAAAAAACTTAGATTTATTATAAAGACCCATAATAACAAAATCGAGTACAGTGATCGGGAAATCCCAATCAATACTATTTTTTTGTGGTATGTAGGCAATCCTCCCTACCATCTGATGAATTGTCTTATCTCCAAAAGTCACAGAACCAGAAACTGGTTTTACCATATTAATCAGCGTCTTTAAAACAGTAGTCTTCCCAGCTCCATTTGGTCCAACAAGCGCTACCATCTCACCTTGCGGGATAGAAAAAGATAGATCCCAAAGAACAACTCTCTTATCAAATTGTACAGTCAAATTTTTCACCTGCAACGCCTCTGTCATGAATTCTCTCCTTTTTCCTTAATATTTTCTGTAATCACTCGTGTGTTATATTTCAACAATTCCTCAACGTCATCCACCTCTAATGAAAAATTATCAGAATAAAGAGGCTCCAAGCAGATCTGAATATTAGGTTCAACTTCCTTTAAACGTTGCAGCGCTCTAAAACTGAGATTTCGTTCAGTAAAGACCACTTTAATTTTATACTTCTTAATGAGAGACAAAACAAAATCTAAATCTTTTACACTTAACGAAGCTTCTGGTGACAATCCCCAAATAGAAATATTACGATGTTGATCTCTGTCTTTTCCATTTCTAAAATAACGCTTTGTATAATAACCAAAAGCATCATGGGCCGAAACTAAGTATTTTAAATGATCTGGTATTATTGCATATTGCTCAAGTATCTGCATATCAAGACTATCTAAAGATTTAAAATAGTGATGAGCTCTTTTTTTATAGTAATCTCTATTTTCAGGATCAACTGTTTCTAGATATTGAAGCACCCCCCTTCCACACTCAGACCAAAGGTTTAAATCCATCCATATATGTGGGTCGTACTGTCCAGTATCCTCATGCTTGATCAATTTTCCAGGACAATTTTCCATAAGATATTCCTGCAAAACACAAGGTTTTTTGGTTTGAGATAAAAGTGCATCATTAAATGTTTTATGTTCCAGGCCGAGACCTTGAACTATGACATAACTAGCATTGTCTAATAACTCTAGATCAACTTTTGTGGGCTGATAACTATGCGGATCAGAAGTCATAGGTATCATCTCAATAACACTGACTCTGTCACCACCAATATTTTCTACAAGATCACGCACAAAACAGGTTGTTGTAAGCACCTTGATACGATCTGATTCAAGCCATTCATTAATTTGTCTTGATCGTTGCTGATTACTAAAATTAGAACAAGCCGTGAGTGCACAAAATAAAACTATAATTACGCACAACAAAAGCTTTTTCATTATAAACACTCATTAAATCAACAAAATTATAACACGATTATAGCAATTAGAGCAAGGTTGTAAAGACACAAAAAAGTGAACATTGACCCTAAGTCAACTCTATAGTATAAACATTGAAAAAAATAATTTATTAGATCTTTTTTTTTGTGCAAACTAGTTTCTTCGCCAAATAGAAGGTAATAAAAAACAGAAATGTTCCCTTTAAATCGTTTCTATTATATACTAGAAACAGTTTTTAATAAATAACACAAGGATACCCACATGGATAGTAAATTAGAATTGAACGATATAGAAGAAGTCATAGAAAAAGCAATTTCAAAAGTAGCTGGTGATAAAGAAAATGATCTTTGTAAATACCTACCAATGTCAGCAGGTGGCTATATGCATCATTTTACTTTAAGAAAAATGAAACTCAAACAACCTTTTGAACTAGGTTCTCTAATCGACAAGTTTATTCTTGAACCACAAAAACCAAGTATTGTTGCACCAAAGCAACGTGCAGCTCGTGGATCAAGAAAGAGAAAGGATCAACTCAGTTTTAATAAGTCACAATTAGACCGTCTTTTAAACATAGCAAGACTTGCTGGTGATAAAGAAATGATTAATGCTTTAAGCCCAAAAAAATCATTAGCATCATGTAAAAGAGATCTAATTCAATCAGTGCGACAAGGTGTTGTTGATGTAGAGCTATGGGAAGCATTTGTTGATGCAGTTCAAGCAAACCAATCTTTATTTGAAAATGAGGAAAATCTACAAAGACTGTAATGTTAAAATTTTAATAATGTAAAAAGAGGGCCTAAGCCCTCTTTTTTTTTACCCTTGTTTTTTTCATTAGATCTGTGTAAAATCCAAGGTGGTAAAACATCAAACATAAAAGGAACAAACATGAGTAAAACAGACACAACTGCTAAGACATTTGGTAAGGTGCGTTCGTTTTTTTGGCCCATTCACTCTTTTGAGTTAAAAAAACTTATACCTATGCTAATGCTCTTTTTCTTAATTCTATTTAATTATACTATTCTAAGAGATACGAAAGATACTCTTATAGTAACATCTTCTGGTGGAGCTGAGGCTATTCCGTTCCTAAAATTAGGAGCCACACTACCAGCTGCCATATTATTTTTACTTATCTATTCAAAACTGAGTACTAAGGTAAGTAAGCAAAAATTATTTTATCTTGCGGTAGCACCATTTATTATTTTCTTTGGGCTTTTCTCAACGGTTATTTATCCAATGAGAGACATTCTAGCACCTACAGAATTCTGTAATTGGCTACTTACTGTACTCCCATCAAACCTAAGCCCTATTGTTGAAAGCATTAGAGTATGGCCATTTTCTGTATTCTATGTGATGAGTGAGCTTTGGGGATCTGTAGCTCTCTCCTTACTCTTTTGGGGTTTTGCTAATGACATTACAAAACCTGGTGAGGCTAAGAGATTCTACGGCTTATTTGGCCTTGGGGCAAACTTCTCCCTAATCCTAGCGGGAACCTGCATTATCGCTGTTTCTAAGCTAAGAAGCGGACTAGCAGCTACTGCTGGTGTTGATCCGTGGCAAATTTCACTTAACTACCTTATGTTAATGGTTGTTGTATCTGGTGTATTAATAATGGGTATCTACTGGTGGATTACAAAGAATGTTTTAACAGACACTCGATTCTATTCAGCCGATGAAATGAAAAAATCAAAGAAACAAAAACCAAAAATGGGTCTTAAGGATAGCTTTAAACATCTCCTAAAATCAAAGTACATGGGTTGTTTAGCTCTACTTGTTATCGGATACGGAATATGTATCAATCTTGTTGAGGTAGCATGGAAAAGCCAACTTAAACTTGCATACCCTGATCCAAACGCATACAGCACATTCATGGGTGGATTCTCAAGAATGACAGGTATTGTGACCATACTAATGATGTTCTTTGTAACAGGTAATGTGGTAAGAAAACTTGGATGGAGAACAGCTGCAATGATCACACCTGTAGTTCTACTTGTTACTGGTGGTCTATTCTTCACATTTGTTGTATTCTCTGATTCACTTACAGGATTCATTGCCTACTTCGGGACATCACCACTGATGCTAGCTGTTATCTTCGGTACGGCGCAGAATATCATGAGTAAGTCTTCTAAGTACTCACTCTTTGATCCTACCAAGGAGATGGCATACATACCTTGTACACAGGATGAAAAAGTTACAGGTAAAGGCGCTATTGATGTAGTTGGTGCAAGGCTTGGTAAATCTGGTGGAGCTCTTATTAACTCCTTCTTTATTTACGGTATCTTTGGTAATGTGATTACTGCGGTTCCTTATATTGGAGCAATTCTATTTATTATTATTGGTGCTTGGATCATAGCTGCAAACTCACTTAGCAAGCAGTTTGCAACGTTGTCTGAAAAAAGAGAAGCAGAAGAGGCAGAAGAGGCAGCCGCAACAACTGTAGGAGCTACAGCACCAACAGGAGCTTCAACAGTGACTAAAATGGAACAAACAACGACCACATAGTCCTATGTTTAGTACCCTTAGTCCAATAAAAGCCTATTCCAAATTATGGAGTAGGCTTTTTTTTTACGAATCTGCTACAATATTGGTTATGGATAGGAATGATAATGATTTAATACGTAATTTTTCGATCATTGCACATATTGATCATGGAAAATCAACACTTGCAGATAGACTTATTGAATATACAGAAACTGTAAGTAAAAGAGAAATGACAGAACAGCTACTTGACGATATGGATCTAGAAAAAGAAAAAGGAATTACCATTAAAGCGCATCCTGTGACCATGAAATACAAAGCAGACGATGATAAAATCTATACCATGAACTTTATCGATACACCAGGACATGTTGATTTTAGTTATGAGGTCTCTAGATCATTAGCAGCATGCGAAGGAGCTCTTCTTATCCTCGATGCAGCTCAAGGTGTGCAAGCACAAACTGTAGCTAATGTCCATTTAGCACAGGAAAGAAACCTAGCAATTATTCCTATCATAAATAAGATTGATCTACCCTCTGCAGACGTTGAAGGAGTAAAAACACAAATTAAAGATCTCCTAGGTATTGATGCATCTCAAGCCATTCTTACTTCTGCAAAAACAGGACAAGGCATCAAGGATGTTCTAGAAGAGATTGTATATATGCTACCACCACCGTCATCTCCAAAAGATGATTGCCTGTCAGCCCTTATTTTTGATTCATATTATGACACATATAGAGGTGTCATGGCCTATGTGCGCATCATAAGTGGAGAGATCAAAAAAAAATCATCCATTAAATTCATGGCTACAGACAAACTCTATGAAGTTACAGAAGTTGGCATCTTCTCTCCCAACGCTATAGCAACAGAGACTCTTAAACCAGGTTGTGTTGGTTATATCCTTGCTAATATAAAGGATACGTCTGAAATAAAAATAGGAGACACCATCACCTCGGCAAAGGATCCTATACGGGAACCTCTAGATGGCTTTGAACAAATGAATCCGGTTGTTTTTGCTGGGATCTACCCTGTAGACAGCTCTGAATACCCCCTCTTTTGTGATGCTCTTAAAAAACTTCAAATCAACGATTCTGCTCTCTTTATTGAGCCAGAAACTTCTCAGGTTCTAGGGATGGGTTATCGCTGTGGTTTTTTAGGTCTTCTTCACTTAGAGATCATCTTCGAAAGACTCCTCAGAGAGTTTAATCTTAATGTTATTACAACCTCACCAAGTGTTGTCTACATTGTACATAAGAGTGATGGACAGAAGGTGAACATAGATAATCCAACCTTCTATCCAGATCCCTCAACAATCGCCTATGTTGAGGAACCCTGGGTAAAGTGTAATATTATCACTCCTGGAGATTTCTTAGGCCCTGTAATGAATCTAATCAATGAAAAACGTGGCCATATTATTGATACAGAATCAGTTTCATCTACAAGACTCTATCTCCACGCAAAAATTCCTCTAAATGAGCTTATCACTGAATTCAATGATCGACTTAAATCACTTACTGAGGGTTACGCATCCTTTGACTACGAATCTGACTCCTACGAAAAAAGTGATATTATTAAGCTAGAGATCAAAGTAAATGATGAACCTGTAGACGCCTTTTCTACAATGATCCACAGATCAAAAGCTGAACAGCGTGGAAGAGAGATCTGTAAAAAGCTTCTTACTGAAATCCCTAAGCATCAATTTAAGATCCCAATCCAAGCAGCCATCGGTGGGAAAATCATAGGTCGAGAAACCATTTCAGCCCTCAAGAAGAATGTCACCGCTAAATGTTACGGTGGAGATATTTCTAGAAAGCGTAAACTCTGGGAAAAACAGAAGAAGGGTAAAGAAAAGATGCGAGAATATGGAAAAGTTCAAGTACCCCAACGTGCTTTCATTTCTATTCTTAAGACAGGTGACTAACTACTCTTAAGTAAATCATGATAAGATTGAATACATAGACCTACAACAATTACAATAAACCCAACCACCTCCATTAGAGTAAACCTCTCATTCAAAAATACTACCCCTAAGATTCCAGCTACAATTGGTACAATATAGTTAGAAAAAGAAGCAAAATTCACCCCAGAACTTCTAATTAATAATATATAAAAGAAATAAACAACACCCGATGTAAGAGCACCTAAGAAAAAGGCGTTTACAAAAGGAACTAAATGAAAACCTATTTGTGTAGGATGACCTATTAATAACCAAACTATAACTATTTCAACACTAGCTGCCAATAGAATATTTCTTGTCATCCTTAAAGGTGAAGGGTCAGGTAACCGTTTAATAAGAATCAAGCTCAACGACCAACTAGCACTTGCAAGCAAAGTGGCACATTTATAAATTAAATTTTCCAAAAAGGCACCAGAATTTGAAAAGGGATTAATTAAAATAACAACACCAATGAAACCAATAAATACACTAAGTACAATACCCCAATCAAATCTCTCGCCTTTCACAAGCTATGGAATTAATACCAAAACAAAAATTGGCATTGTACAGATGAGGATAGCTGAAATACCAGAGGCTACATACTGCTGTCACCAGGGCACCAAGACACACGGCACTGTTCCTTCTAATAAACCAATCAAAGCATAATGATACCATCTTATTTGTACTGGTTCTTTCTTTTGGGGGATAAAAGGAAAAAGGCACGTTGTCACAAGTGCACCAAATACAACTCTCATCATGCCTACTTCTAGAGGTGTGTATCCCTGAAGTGCGCGAGCTGTAAATAAAAATTGTGATCCAAAAGGGTACCTGTAATCAGCAAATATACAATTTTAAGCATTATAAGTTGTTGAGCTTATATCCCCACTTGATTCAAGCCACTTCTCGTGAAAAAATTGTCCACGCGGAGCATCAATTCTTTCAAAGGTGTGTGCGCCAAAAAAGTCTCTTAATGCCTGAGTGAGGTTTTGTGGAAGACGATCTGTTGTAATTCCATCAAAAAAAGTAAGGCCACTTGTAAGACATGGAAGTGGTATTGCATTTTCAATACCAAAGGCTGCTGTTCTTCTCCAACTAGGTAATGTTTTTGTTAACTCCTCTTTAAAGAAACTATCCATTAGAAGACTAGTTAAATTCTGATTATGTTCAAAAGCTGATTTAATTTTACCCAAGAAAACACTTCGGATGATACAGCCACCACGCCACATAAGTGCTATCGATCCAAAATTAAGATTCCATTTATACCTTTTAGAGGCCTCACGCATTAGCATAAAACCTTGGGTATAGCTAATAATCTTTGCTGCATAAAGAGCTTTTCTAAAATCCTCTACCTTTTCTTCCTTTAAGTCACCGGCAATTAAATTGACTGATTTACTATTTGAATTATAGAGCTTATGAATATCTACTCTCTCCTCCTTCATTGCAGATAAGGCTCTTGCAAAGACGGCTTCACCAATAAGAGATAGTGGAATCCCTTCATCTAACGCGCTCTCTGTTGTCCACTTTCCTGTACCTTTTGCACCTGCAGCATCTAAAATTTTTGGAAGCAAAAAATCACCACTACTATCTCTATGAGAAAACACCTTAGCAGCAATCTCAATAAGGTAACTATCAAGCTCACTTTTATTCCACTGATTAAAGATCTTAGCTAATTCATCTTGACTACAATCAAGACTTCTACTGAGAAGATCGTAAACTTCGCAAATCAGCTGTATATCTCCATACTCAATACCATTATGAACCATCTTTACAAAATGACCAGCACCACCTTCACCTACCCAATCGCAACACGGCTCACCCTCACTCGTAGCAGCAATTGATTGAAAGATATCCTTAATATAGGGCCAAGCAGCGGTGCTTCCTCCTGGCATCATCGATGGACCATTACGAGCACCCTCTTCGCCACCTGAAATACCCATACCAACAAAATGTAACCCCTTTTCTTTAAGCATTTCATAGCGTCTTTGGGTGTCTGGATAGTGTGAATTTCCACCATCAATAATAATATCACCCTTTTCTAAATAAGGTAGTGCCTTTTCTATAAAGCTATCTACCGCATCTCCTGCCTTCACCATTAAGACAAACTTCCTGGGCCTCTTTAGCTTGCCAACAAACTCTTCAAGTGATTTAGCACCAACAACATTAGTCCCTTTTGCTGGCCCTGACAAAAAGGCATCTACTTTTTCCACTGTTCTATTATAACAAACAACCTTATACCCCTTATCATTCATATTGAGAATGAGATTCTGTCCCATTACTGCAAGCCCAATTAATCCAATATCTGCATCACTCATTCAATTACTCCCCTTTTATTCTTGCCAAAGAACCTATGAAATGTTTATCCTTAGCTACTAAATTTCTTGAGTCCCTGTAGCTCAGCTGGATAGAGCGACTGCCTCCTAAGCAGTAGGCCGTGCGTTCGAATCGCGCCAGGGACACATTTATTACCCTACATTAAGCTTTTTCCACTAATTATAATCAATGATTAAAGTAATTATCAATTCCAAGTGCTATAGAATTTGAAAGAGTTTGCATATATTCATGATTTTGGATCCTGTTACGCTCGGCATTATGGGTAATAAATCCACATTCAATTAATATTGATGGCATATTGGTCTCTCTGATAACGCAGAAATTACCTTCCTTTACACCCCTTGACTTTGCAGATGTAGCTTCTATTAAATGCTTTAAGACTAACTGCGACACATTCTTAGACTTATCCTTTCGCCAAGGCTTATACTTTTCAGGATAGTAGTAAATTTCAATACCCTCAGCGCGTACATTTTTTGCTGAATTATAATGTATTGATACAAATAGCTGACACTTAGATTCATTTGCTATAGCAGCTCTTTGCTTCAGGGGAATAAACTGATCGCTATTTCTTGTCAGACTCACCCTGTATCCCATACGTCTTAGTTCATCTCTTACCATCAGTGTTGTCTGCAAACAGAGATCCTTCTCTTCACATGATTGACACTTAGCTCCTAAATCAAATCCCCCATGCCCTGCATCTAACATTACATGCGGCATCGCCTTTACTACATTTCGTGGGACTTCCTTTGTAACTCTATATTGATAATCGTGTTCATATGCAACCTTAGTACCACAAGATGCACAGAAAAGGAGCACGACCATCATTAGAGCTTTTCTTATCCACCTGATCATCTGAATCCTTTTGTAAGAATCATAGAAGATCTCCACAATTGATCAAAGATTTTTTTTCAATCATACTTACATCATCAAAAGGTATAATGCCCTCTTTTATTTGCAGCGTTGTCTCATGACCTCTACCTGCAACAAGTAATACATCACCTGTCTTCATCAGAGAAAGTGCTTTACTAATAGCATCCCCTCTATCCCTAATGATGTGCATATGTTTACCTCTTGTCATATCACAAGTAATCTCGTTAATAATGTCTGTTATGTTTTCATTCCTGGAATTATCTTCTGTTATAATAGAAATATCTGCATGTGCCTCTGCAACTCTTCCCATAAGCGGTCTCTTCTCTCTATCTCTATTACCGCCACAACCAAACAAAACAAGAAGACGATTAGGTTTTTTTTCTCTTAACGCCTTAAGTGCCTCTTCTAAGCTTTTTGGAGTATGTGCAAAGTCAACATACACCTCCTCCTTAATCCGTTTAACCCTCTCAAGCCTTCCTTTTATTCCCTTAAAACTATTTACCCCAGCAATGATCAAGTCTCTAGGCATATTCATAGATAGACATAGACCAATCACTCCCAAGCAATTATAAAGATTAAATTCTCCAAGCAATGGCGTCTCAAAAGTGAGTACTTCTCCTTGGTATTTCACATCAAATTGTGTCTTTTCACCAATAAATCTGATATTTATAGCCTTAATATCCGCATCATTATAAATAGCAAAAGTGATCACCCTACCTGTTGAAAGCTTTGCTATTTTTTTCCACTGTGGATCATCTGCATTAAAGAGCGCTGGACTCTCTTTTTGAAGTCCAGAAAAAAGCTTACTCTTTGATTGAAGATAGCTATCCATCGTTACATGATAATCAAGATGTTCATGTGAAATATTTGTAAATAGCGCTGCTGCAAAATTAAGCTTTCCCACCCTTTCTTGTTCTAATGCATGAGATGAAACCTCAATTGCTCCATACTTTAGACTACAGGTCTTCATATCGCTGATCAATTTATAAAGTGATAAAACATCTGGAGTTGTCAAATGAGATGGAAAGTGGTGAGGGCCTGTAATTCTTGCTATAGTTGAGCTTAGACCACAACCCTCTCTCATCAATATATGATGTAGGAGGTGTACCGATGTTGTTTTTCCATTTGTGCCTGTTATACCGAAAAGCTTTACTTTTTGATCAACAGGACCATAAAAGTTTCTTGCAATAAGAGACTCAATCTTTTCAGGAAAAGGGTATATGACCTGTACAATATTTATATTAAATGGATTAAAAACATCTGTAACAACAGCTACAGCTCCTGCTTGAATAACATCATCAATATATTGGCCACTATCAAAATTCTTCCCTTTCTTTGCTATGAATAAAGATCCTGGAGATGCGGTTCTTGAATCGTTTGTTATCGATTGTATCGCTACATCTCTTGTTCCCTTAACCTCTATACCTTGAATACCTTCTAATATTTTTTTTAGTTTCATTTATTGTATTCCTTATACAATTTATCTAATATTTTAACCTCTTTCATCCATACAGCCTTAGATTCATCATACCGCTGATCAGATTTAGACCAGCCATATGGGTCATCCTCTTCTACACCTAAATAGTCAAGAACTTGTTTTGCTATTTCCTTAAAGACAGGTGCAGCAGACTTACCTCCATAATGTGTTGTTCCAAATCCAGGAATATATCGAGACTTTGGTTCATCTATCCCTACCATAAGCACAAACCTGGGTCGATCCTTCGTTTTTCTGCCTGCTGGACAGAAACCAACAAAGCTAGAAAAATGTTTCTTTTTAGAGTATTTTCCTTCGATCAACTTCTCTGTTGTACTGGTTTTACCTACAACTGTATATCCCCCTACATCTGCATATACTGCTGAACCACCAGGCTTTGTCACATATTTTAATCCATCTGTAACAACATTAACAATGTCTTCTGGAATTAACCTTTTGGCCTTCTCCGCACTCCACTTATTTTTAATCAGTGTTGGGTTAACATCATACCCTCCGTTTGCGATAAGCGCAAAAGCTTTTACCATCTGCAATGAATTAGTAAGCAAATTATAACCAATAGCTAACGAATAAGGTGTTGGCAATGACCACTGCAGCTTCCCATTAGCATATAAGGCACCAGGATCTGGTAGGAATCCAGGATTTTCATAAGGAAGCTCAATACCTGTCTTCATACCAAAGCCAAATATCCTCTCAAGCTGTTCTTTATACCAATCAACTCCAAGGTGGGCTATCACTCGTTCTATCACTCTAGCAAAATATATATTTGAGGACTTTTGTAAAGCATGATACATGTTTAGATTTTTATGATGTCTTACATCTTTAAGTGGAGCCCCTCTTCCTGGAAAGATTCCATTATCAACCCTTAACATCTCGCTAGGTGCAATAATTGGTCTCTTTCCTCGTTTCTTTAGCTCCTCATTAGCAAGAAGAGCTATTACCATAGTCAATGGTTTCATTGTCGATCCAGGTTCAAAACAATCTGTTATAGCTTTAATTTTTACATTTTCCTGTAATTTTTCATCATTATAGTAATCTCTATAGTTTGCTGGGTTAAAGAAGGGATAATGTGCTAAAGCCATTATATTACCCGTAAATGGATCCATTAACACTGCCCAACCGCTCTTTGCATGCACTTTATTTACACCTTTTTCTAGCTCATTTTCTACAACTTCCTGAATGTAGTGATTGATTGTTAAGTGAATATCTTGTCCATCCTTAGACTCTTCAACCACTTTATCTGTCTCAAAAGTATACGAAGGTGAGCGCATATAAACCTGCTTTCCGTTGACTCCCTTTAGCTCCTTATTAAAAACAAGCTCTAATCCTCCTGTGGGTATCTGTTCTCCTGTTTTTTCATCTCTATCATCCCTAAGCGTATGTAAAACCTGACCTAATAATTTTCCAAATGGATAACAGCGCTTATACTCCTTAATACAAAAAAGAGCATTCTTTGTAATTCTGTGTTCCCTTGCAAAAGGTTTCCACCACTGCATTATCTGCTCTTCTTTACTTTTTGAAAGCCAGGAAGCTAATTTTCTGGATCTAGATCTCTTACTAAAATGGGCCTTAAATTTATCTTCGTCCTCAATTTCAGTTAGTATACTCAGTATTTTCTCCATCATAGGCTCTTTATATCGAAAAGGGATGATCGATGGATCAATCATTAGATGATACTTTGGAACATCAATAACAAAGGCCAAAGCCTTTTCTGGGTGGCCATATTGGAGTGATGTATCTGAATAAAAAACTCCACGCTTAGAGGGTATTTCAATCACTGTCTGATGTTGTTGCTTTGCAAGCTGCGTCCACCTCCTAAAATCAACAACTTGTATCTTAAAATAATGAATAATAAGTAGAGTGAATAAAAAAACCACAAACAAACTTAGGAGAATAAGACGCCCTTTTCTCTCTTTTTCCAACCTATCAATCTCAATTTAATGCTTAGCCCCTACAACAACGGTTGGATAGAAGCTAAAGACTTGTTTCTCTTCAGGTTGCACTACTATTTCTTTACTCACCTCTGTTTCCAATACAAGAATATCACTTGAAAATGGCATTTCTAGATGAGAATATTCAGGTCTTTTTGCTAAACTAAACAAGAACTTAGGATTTTCAAATAAGTCCACCTGGTAACTTAACCTTAGGTTATCTTCCTTTAGCTGATAGATCTCATCCTTCTCTTTTGCTATTGCAATACGCATAGAAGTGATCATATTTTCCTTATAGAGATAGGCATAAACATAACCCGAGACAACAAACATGAAAAAAAAGATCTGAGCTATTATATGCTTCTTCATAACTTTACAACTGCTCTCATTTTAGCACTTCTAGATCGTCTATTACGGCGACTTTCACCAAATTTAGGCACAATAATTTTCTTCTTTAACATCTTTAATACTGGAGGGTTAACAGTCATTCCGTGGACATTTTGTAAAGGCTGAGAGGCTGCCCTAAATACATTTTTTACAATCCTATCTTCTAGGGAATGATATGATAAAACTGCACATCTTCCCTCAGGAGCAAGCCTTTCTATAGCTGTCTTAATAGAACTCTCTAACGTCTTCATCTCATCATTGACATATATTCTAATTGCCTGGAAAATTTTGGTAGCACGATGTGCCTTTCTTTCTCCCTTGCCTGCAAAAGCTCTAGAAATAATGTCTGCAAGCTCTTTTGTTGTTGTTATACGCATCTTCTCTCTTGCTCTGCAAATAGCCTTAGCACCTCTTCTCCACATGCGCTCTTCACCAAAATTCTTAAACATTTCACCTAAATCTTTCTCAGGGAAATCGTTCACAACGTCCTCAGCAGATATGGGAGAAGAGGGATCCATCCTCATATCAAGTGGACCACTTCTCTTAAAACTAAACCCTCTTTTTCCCTCATCTAACTGCATCGATGAAACTCCTAAATCAAAAAAAAACCATCTACTTTCTCAATACCAATTTGATCGAGCACTTTTTCTATATCAACGTGATTGACTCGATGAAACTGAACCTTACCCTGCCAAGGCTTTAATGTTTCCTTAGCAATATTGATTGCATTTTCATCTCTATCACACCCAATATAAGTCTCAATCTCTGGATGAGCTTTTAATATTTCACTTGCATGTCCTCCTGCACCTAAGGTGCAATCAACAAAAACCTTCAGATGAATTCCTTCAAATACTTCAAGAACTTCATCTCGCATCACTGGAATATGTGGCATATTCTCTTCATTTACTTTTTCATCTCTCATAGTGTTGTCGTTTGAACCCTCTCTACTGCGTCTTCAATCTTAGTTTCATTTTGGCTATCTTCACTTGAAAATGCCTCTTCCATTAATGCTGATAAATCCTGATCATTTCTTGCATCAGTAAGAAGATCTGTAAGATTTTTCTGATAAACCTCTTGTGGCCATAGCTCAATTTTGTTCATTGCCCCTGCAATGACAACTTTTGACTGAATACCCACACCATTTTTTAATACTTTTGGCAGATTCACCCTTCCCACTTTATCACAGGATGTGTGGAAAAGGGTGGAAAAAAAGAGTGTAAAGAACTTCTGAAACTTTGCTATATGCTGTTTCTTCCTAAAACATTCTACAATTCTATCCATCTCTGAGCGCTTATAAATAGCTAAGCAACCACCCATACTTAAAGCTATAGAAAACTTAAGTTCACCATTCTCAACAAGCTGATAGCGTAGATCTTGAGGCAAGACAAAACGTCCCTTCTCATCCAACTTTACTTCATAAGAACCGCTAAAAAAACCTTGCGTCATCAGTTGCTGTCTCTTCTAAATTTCCCACCTATTCCCACAGCATAGCAATCTATAAAAAACTACGCAACAACTTAAAATAATAAAAACAGGATCCGTAATTACAAACTCTGTTTAAATAGTTAAGAATTAACCAGAAGACTAATCAAAGAAAAAAGTGGGTTTTAGTGGGAAGAACAAGAACTATTACTACACACTAACCTAACCCTTATCTTTATCCAGCTCTTTTTCGTCTGTTTTAGGTTTTTTAGACTTAACTTCAACTGATTCTTATTCTGATTTTTCAGATTCATCTATTTCTTTAAAGCTGTTAGAGAAACCGCAATCACTAAAAACCAAATGTTTAGTATTTTTCTCACAAGATAAGGGACATTCTCTGACGCCACACACTACTACTCTTTTACCACAAGCGCCACATTCCAGTTTTTTTCTTTTCTTCTATTTCGCTTTTACACCTAGGACAGCTAATTTCTTTCTTTTTTTTTAATAATAAAACTCCTTTTCATCTTATTATAAATGAATTAGGAATTAGGCTGATTGGCACACCATCATGCCATCGCCAACAGAGAATATTGATGTGGTAAAACGCCCATCTTGTTTGACAAATTGATTAAATGAGTGTATTTGCTGCACATACTTTTTGCGCTTAGAAGAATCAGCCACATCACCTCTCCAGAGGACATTATCAAAAACCATAACACCCTTCTTACTAAGTAGCTTTGAGCAGAGCTGATAGTAGTTGATATAGTTGATCTTATCCGCATCAATAAAGATAAAATCAAACTCCTTCTTTTTACTAATAAGACCTTCCAGGGCATCCATTGCATCTGAGATCATTAACTCAATATTAGCTCCTATCGGATAATGTCCCCAAAGCTTCCTTGCAACACTGGTGGCTCTTAGGCATTTATCGACTGTAAACACCCTTCCACCCTTACCCATGGCAAGAGCCATTGAAAGAGCGCTATACCCAGTAAAAGTACCCAATTCTAAAATATTTCTGTAGCCTCCAATGTTTATTAAAAGCTTTAGGAAATCGGCCTGTTCTGGTGTAATCTGCAATACAGAGGCCTCTCTAAACTCCTCAATAGTAGCCTTCCTACTTCGCTCATAAACAGAAAGATCGGTTACCCCAAACTCCTCTAAATAGCTAGCTACTTCATCATTTACAGAAACAGTCTTTGTCATAAAGCTTTCTCAATAATTAGATATGTAGGCAATTTTACACAAAGAGGTGATTATTTTGTAAGACCATAACTGTAAAAAGGCTTGATTGATTAGGTTTTAATATTAATTGTAGAAAAAAGAAAATAATTTTGCTAAATGTAAAATTATGGAAAAAGTAAATTCCCAAACAATCGATAATTTAGATCTAACGCTATATAAAGACTACGATCTAAAAAAAAAAGGTCATCAAGAACAACTGCTTTCAGAAGCAAAATGGGTCTTTCAAAGACAAGATAGAGATGTACTAGATCCACAGATAGAATCTGAGATCTATAAATTATTTGAACTAGACAAGGCTAAAAAAAAATGGGCTCTCTTCTCAAACCCTCCTCAAGAGACCTTAAGAAAAAATGGTATTTTCCTTCACCGCATGCTCTCTTCTAGCCTTGGATATTCGGAAGAAAAATTAGATATCCTTTTAGAACGATTAGATCAAGAGATTGCAAAAGAAGACCAGGTGGAAGGTGAAGAGTGGGAACAAGAACAGATAAAGAAAAATAAAAAAAATGAAGGTGAAGCAGTCAAGGCCCTTCTTCTTATGATTCGTGATTTAAATAAACTCCTCACTGAAATATACTCTCAAATCGTACGCTACCAAAAAGGTTAATATGGAAAAGACTGAATGGAAAAAACTCCTAAACTGGTCGGATGACAAAGAGATATCCGATCTACGTATGATCGGCTACTCATATATAAAACAAGGTCTCTATGACAAGGCTCTTGTGTTCTTTGAAGCCTTAACTGTGCTCTCTCCAGAAAATGATTTCGATCTTCATACTCTTGGCGCCCTTTACCTAGAAACAGGCGATAACCTTTCTGCACTCAACTACATCAACCTCTCCTTAAAATATTCCCCTAATAATGAAAAAGCCCTTCTAAATAGGGCAAAAACCCTCTTTCTTCTTGGATACAAAAAAGAAGCTTCTGAGCAAACAGCAGCTCTTCTTCACCATAAAAATACAGAGATTGCTAACCAAGCAGCGGCCCTTTCATTAGCTTATTCAAGCTAGAAAAAAAACATTCGATGCAATCACACTGGGTATAAATGAGTTAGTCGACTATCTCTTTTTTTTTGTAGAAAAACTCTTGCAAGCATTGATAATTCGGGTTAAAGTTTCAACGTAAATAGCACCACTTGAATAAGTTGTGGAAACTCTGTTGATAACTACAAAGGACTTAAATGTTAATGCAAGATACTAAGCAGGCTTGGTCAGAATTTCTCCAGCTTATCAAAAATAAAACCTCACCCCTTGAATTCCAAAATTGGTTCTCCCCTATTCAATTACTAGAAACAAGCGATTCATCCATTACACTAGAAGTTCCAAATATCTTTCTTCAAGAATATCTCCTTGAAAATTACAAAGCTGAGCTTACCTCCCTACTTCCCACAAAATCCAACGGTGATCCAGCCATTGATTTTGTAATCAAAGCCCCAGAAAAAAAAGCAATCACCAAAAGCTCTCCTAAAAACGGAGAAAAAATAAGTGAAAAACCTCCTCAATTTGAGGTAAAGCTCAATCATCAATATACCTTCTCCTATTTTATTGAAGGTCCTTCTAATCAATTTGTAAAGTCTGCAGCTCTTGGTGTTGCTGCCAGACCTGGACAATCGTATAACCCTCTTTTTATCCATGGTGGTGTAGGTCTTGGTAAGACACACCTTCTTCACAGTATAGGCCATGAAATTAAAACTTCCAACCCTAGAATGAAGGTGCAATGTATTACCACAGAGGCTTTTATTAATGATCTCGTTCATAACCTACGCAATAAATCTGTAGCTCAAATGAAGCGCTACTATAGAAGCCTAGATATACTTCTTGTCGATGATATCCAGTTTCTACAAAGTAGGCTCAATTTTGAAGAAGAGTTCTGCAACACCTTTGAAGCACTTATTAATCAAAATAAACAAATCGTGATCACCAGTGACAAACCCCCAAGTCAACTCAACCTTTCAGAACGTCTTATAGCACGCATGGAATGGGGTCTTGTTGCAAATGTAGGTATACCAGACCTAGAAACAAGAGTTGCTATTCTACATCATAAGGCTGATAAAATTGGCCTTAAGCTTACACAGCAAATCGCCTTTTTTATCGCTGAGCATATCTTTGCAAATGTAAGGCAACTCGAAGGCGCTATCAACAGACTCAGCGCATACTGCGGTATGATGGAAACAGAACTGACCCAAGAGATCGTTGAATCTATCCTTGGCGAGATGTTTCAGTTTATTCCAAAGAAAAAAATTACAGTAGAAAGTATCTTACGCAGTGTCTCCTCAATGTTTAATGTGCGTGTTCAAGACCTTAGGGGAAGCTCTAGAGCTAGAGATATCGCTTTTCCAAGACAAGTAGCTATGTATCTTGCTAAAGAACTAATCAGTGAGTCCCTTATTAAAATATCTTCATCCTTTGGCGGAAAAACACACTCTACACTTCTTCACTCCTGGAAAAAAATCTCAAAACAACTTGAAAGTGATAATACTCTTAGAAAACAGATCCAAATGACAAAGAAAAACCTAGAAGCATAATATGCGAATGAACCCAAGCTTATCTGTAGCCATTGGTGCTATTATTTATGGAACCTACTGGTACCCAATTCGCTACCTAAATCAACTAGCAAACCACAGCTCGCCCCTTTTTTCCCTAGCCTTTCTTATGCCACTTATTATCACTCTACCAATCCTATTTACAAATGAGAGAAAAAAGAAGCTTAATATCGATGGATATGCTCTATTGGCTATAATTTCACTCTCCATAAGCCCTGTCTTCTACTTCGAATCAATGCTTAGAATTAATGTAACTAAAGCACTTCTTCTCTTCTACCTGCTTCCTGTCTGGTCAACTCTTGCAGAAATAATTATTCTAAAAAGAAGAGTCTCAAGAAAAGGATTACTCGCTGTTGCTCTTTCGATGGTAGGTATTTTTATTCTTACAATTAAAGATACAAATATCCTTAGCAATTTTAGTACTGCAGACCTCTTCCCTGTAATTAGTGGCATTGCTTGGGGCCTCTCCTCCACCTTCTTTAACCTCTCAAAGTCACGGCCCAGTATCAATACACAAACAACCCTTTTCTGTATCTTTACTGCACTCATCAATCTCACTGTAGGTATCTTCCTTGCAGATAAACTGATGCATATACCCGCAGGTTTTTCTATGAAAACACTTTTGTGGATGGGCCTACTAGGGATAGGTTGGTTCTATACCTCCTCTGTTCTAATTCTCTTTGGTATCTCTAAGATCCCTCCTGTTCGTTTAGCTATCCTTCTCATGTTCGAAGTCCTTGTTGGAGTCATTACAGCAACCATATTTGCTAACGAAGCCTTTTCAACTAGAGAGTTCCTTGCCCTTATAGCCATCCTCTCTGCAATATTTATCGATTCTGTCGAATTCAAGAAAAAAGCCTAATCCACTCTAAAAAAACCAAAGACACCCTCTTAAGATAAGATCAACGTATATTAAAGGCTCATTAGAAAATAATTAACTCTATTACCATTTGATAGCTGCGAAAGTCATTTATCACACTGTATTGGTTGAAAGCCCTTTAACTTTGATTCTCTTTAAAAAATGATCTATTTGCTTTTTGACTATATAATGAATCTTAACTGATAAAGTATTAAGATATTTAGTCTTATTCTTAGCGTCTAGAATTATAAATAGACTCATTATATACTCGGCACTTTTACTGGGATCAAAAAAGTGGATGACAAGTCCACCATTCGAATTCTCGTGAGGATAAGAAAAGGTCTTTTGCTCCCTATTGTTGATCACTTTACGACTCCCATCTTCTGCTATCCAAAACTGATAAATAAAATTTTCTAGTCGATTGAAGAAGAAAAGATAATATGAGAATAGCTCTTTGGATAGAATGTTAAATATTTATTCCTTTCCCTCTCATCCATAGGCCTGTCACTATATAATAACAGATGTTGGTTGCAAAGATCCTTTCTATTTACTGAGCTCAGTTTAAAAAAAAGGCGTAGATACTCAGCTACAGAAGATCCTTTCTGATCCGAGATAATCCTAGTAGGTATCGGTCTTTTTTGTTGACTCCATCCCACAACTACTAAGGATGCTATTAATTCTGCATAAATCTGCTTATATTTAATTAACTCACAAAGTGGTGAAAGATCATCAAACAAAACCTGAGAGCTAATCAATCGATTCTCATGCTTACATTGACCATAATTACATATCTTAAAACATATAGGACAGCGCCCTTGTAGGTTAATATACTCACAAAAACTAAAACAATCAGAACAAAAGATACTATGATTCAATAGATATTTTTGACAGAAGAGACACTCACTAGGGTAGATCATCCCTAGTAGAGCAGCCCATAATTGCTTTAGTGGTTTTTGCATACTAGTGTAATGACACCTTAGGGTTTTCAAGTGTACCCCCAACTGAAAGTATAAACAATTCAGTAATCTTAAAAAGTACGTTCTGTTTCATCTTTATATTAATATCGACATCACCGGAAAGGCTAATACGGGAAGGTGTTTTTGTAGAAAGTGAAAAAACAGAGCGTTTATTTTCGCTATAACTATTTTTCAATTTTGTAAAAAGTAGATCTCCCTCCTTCAATACAAAATCCATCTCACCATGAATAGGAATTAATAGGACTGGATCTAAACCAATCCTACTTATAATTTCTACCGGCACCTCAAAAAAGTTGGGAATCTTCTTGAATTGATTATCAAAGAGAAGTACTCCTTTTCCCGTCAGAGATTTGTGCATTGCAAGATAACCACAAATATCCTGAAATAAAATCTTCCTTATCACAAACGGTTTCAACCTACTACAATAATTAAAATCTCGCTTAAATAGGCTTGGCCTTAAATTTTCTACTCCTGCCTGGGGAATAGATATTTGCCACCTCTTTTGAATATCCTTTTCAATAGAAATTTTCTCTATTTCAATTGCTACAGACTCATCAATAAGTTTTAGATCTTCTATCTGTATTTTATCTTTTTCTATTGATAATTTGCTTGCAAGAGAACTAAACGTATAACCCATAAGGTCAAAATGCTTCCCCTTAAAATACCCAGTAAAAGAAGAGTATAGGGGTTTTCTTTTATTCCATAGAATCTCCCCTGCAAGCTTATAGCCCGAACCCAATTCAAGAGAGGATGTAATTTCACCTAATAATTGAGGAAAATAGGTTGCAAGGTTTGCAAAATCAATGTTTATATCGCAAAGAAAAGTGCTTTCATATTGATCTTCCAAACGGGGCTTAGGAACAAGAGAAAACTCAACACCAAAAAGATTCCCCTCACACGATTGAACGTGGACCGTCTTATCTTTATTGAAATTCAGAAGAGAATGAAAAAGTATGTCCTCTCTAATTAGACCATCCTTTACATGATGCACTTTTATATCTGTTAAATAGTTCTCCCCGAATCTAACTTGAGTATGAATCGCATAATCCTCCTCCCTAAATCCACACATTGTCACACAATCCAAAAAGCTTCTATCTAAAGAAAATGTTGTCATCGCTTCCTGCATCGGACCAAAACTAAAACTTCCTCCAGAATAAATACCTTCAGATCCTATCGTTGCATTACAGGTAACTTCAATTACCTTTTCCTCACTCATACGATTAAATAAGTTAAGCCATTGACCGCAGTCTATTGCTTCTCTTTCAACTAGCCTTTCTATTCTATCCAGATCCCCCCGAATAGATAAATCTTTTATGGTTAATTCTTCTCCTATCTTTTCTACTGATTCTATGCTTGCTCTAGATATTTCATCTTTATCCATTACAATTACAATATCAATTTGTTCTCCAAACCACCTATTGGCATCATCAATGGTGATTAATCCCTTATATACAGCCATAAGATCATCGTCTTTTCTTGCAACTAGCTCTCCTTTTGCTTCTAGATAGGGCGTTTTAATATCTGATGAACAATAAAAATTGACAACACCTTTTGCTTCAATCAGACTCATAGGAATCTCTCCAAAATCATAATCTGAAAAACTTAGCGCCGCTTTATTAAAACCCCAGATACCTAAGAGTTGATCATAAGATCCTTCATCTAGCTTTATGGTCCTATTGCCATCCGAACATATTATATTAGTTGCCTTTAACAGATCTTCTTTGAGAAAAAGATCACCTTGAATCTTCCACTTATCTACATAAAGACTCTTTAGGTGTAATTTCTGCTTTTCAACAGAAAGATCAATTTCAGCCGAGGAAATGGTCTGATTCATTACTTGAATATCACCAATATCAAGATTTACTCTCCACTGATCCTCCTTAAACTCTGCACAAATGGTTGAATCTGTCTTAGCCTTGTATGGTTCTAATAATCTCAGTGAACATAGATCAATATTATACGCAAAGTCTTCAATGCACCTTAAGTGTTCATAAGGTATACTCCAATTACAGTTTAGTTCCTCTAACTCAAAATCCTCATTTATCCTTGCATCCAACAGATTCTTCTCCATCAAAGTATCCGCTATTGTTAGATTACCATCCTCTAGAGATCCTTTCATATCTAATATATATGTTAACGGTCCCCTTAGGCTACAATCAAAATGTCCCGATCCATTCTTGTGATTAAACATAAGAGCATTAATATTTAATGTATATTGATCCGCGCCAAAGAAATGTGATCTAAAGTTTTTTATTCTAGAGGTCTTCTCTAATGAACTATAGGAAATATCGCAACAGATCCCCTCTAAAAAATCGTAATTGCGATTTTTATAATAAGCATTTTCTAAATGTACACCTCCATGTATTAATGGCTCCAAGCCATCCTGAAAATATGCAATACTTATTCCATCCCCAAGTAAATTAAATCTCCCTCCTAACTGATCCTCTAAGTCTGTTTGAAAATAATAATTATGTAAAATAGATAACCCATCAACAATATCACCTTCTGCCTTCTTAATTGTTAAATCAAGTAGCATCTCATCTTTTAAAAGCAAACCAAGACTACCTTCAAAGGTGATAGACTGATATGAGGTCTTTATATCTTTAAAAACTATCTTCGTATTACTAAAAGTTACTTCTGCACTTGTATCAGTATAGACAAAAGAGCTCTCCTTTTCAAAAACATCTAGGTGCGTGAGTAAACCTCTTCCTGCACACACATTCTCATGTCGATCATAGACAATATTGATCTGATTTTCTAAAGGCTCTCCAATCGCAAAAAAATACTCATTACTATCAATTTCAATCTCTTTTACACTAATAGCAGCATTAATTTGGTCATTATTGATCTTACCACTAACATCAATTAACCCTTCAACACAACACGGTAGCTTATGGACCTTCTGCAAACAATTAAATAAATAGCCTGAAATACTCTCTCCTTTAAACCAAAAATCATGCACTCTATTTTCAAATCTTCTATTTAATAAATGATCTATTGTGATATCAGAAAATGCGCCAAAAGAAATTCTCTCTTTCACTCTATTTTCATTCTCAAAAGCACACTCACCTATTATGTTCCACTCTTTGTCCTTTTTTTCAAAATGGGAAGTTATCTCTAATCGTCTTTTTTGTAGAGCATTCTCTTCATCCTCTAAAACATATCTAAGAAGTGTTTTTTGCATCATATTTAATGATATGTTAATGATTGGCTCACTATAACTGCCTTCCATTTCTATACAACAATCAATACCCTTGTGTGAAAAATCAAGTGTAGAGTAAGTGAAGGTCTTTTTTTCCACCTCGATATCAAGGTCAATCTTATCAAGATCTATTCTATCTATAGAACCTTCATTAAGATCAACTCTCCACGTATCAAATGCAATAAATGGAAGAGCATTCAGATCTAGTTTGCCACTAATATTAAAATCTCTACACCTTGCAGTGATCTCTCTTTCTTTATGGCTTACAGCTACATCTATTCCCTTGGCATAATCTAAATCAATACTAATAAGTTTTTTCTCTCTCAATGATAAAGAAGCAAGCCCACTATAACTACCCTCTAGAAAACTTACCTCCTTAACTTCTGGAATAGAATAACTTAATAAATGCTGACAAAGAGCCATTTGTCTTGTATCAATCTCATTAAGTGCGACCTCTATGTGCATTTCATCCTCATTAATTTCATTGAGCACAATATGTGCACTAGTGCAGGACTGATCATCAGACTCTAGTGTAAGTTTTAAATCAGTTGTAGCATTTCCATTTTTATTGATCTTAGGTTCGCCATAGAGCCTCATCTGAAATGATTCTCCATTTTGTATGTAACTTCCACCCAACTCAATATGTGAATTTTTCAAGGAATGATAATAAAAAGAACCGTTAATCCCTTCTAGATGATAAAATTGATTCTGTTCATTTTCTTTAAATGAACAAGCACACTCTTCAATTTTTATATGACAAAGACTATTTTTATAATATGAGGGATTCACATTTTCTATTTTTCCAAGAGGATAGTAATATTCGACACTAGCCTGCTCAATATATAAATCTGCATAAGGAGCACCCTTTTTTAAGTTTAATTCTTGCAATTTTACAACACTATTTGCCTGATGAATTGAAAAATCGGAATCTAAACTCAACCATATTCTTCCATTGGCTCTTCCTCTAATATCTGTTGTTAAATCATCATCTAAAAAGAATCTATAGACATTTTGGAGCTTTCCTATCTGCATATCATGAAAAGTACATTCAACCATCCATTCATTCATCCATTTGTGTAAGGATGCCTCTAAATCAACCTCACCACCTCTCTTCTGAAACAGCTTTATTTGTCCATTGATTTTTGTAGAATGCTCAGTACTTAAACTTAAATGAAAAGTATCTACATTCTCCTCTTCTTTTAGGTTAACCTGAATATGATCCAAGGAGAATCTAGGAAACTTTGTTCTCTGTGAAAAAGATTGTCTCCAGTCAGAAAAATATACAGTTGCTCCTTTATCAATTGTAAGATTCATATCCCTAAGTAAGATCTTTTTTTCTCTTGGTACTGATCTAAATAAAAATTCTATCGTATCAATATGACATGCAAACATATCCTCCCTGGATTTTAGCTGTAAATTGCTACACTTAATTCCACTAGTGGATAGTTGGATTTTATCAAAAGAAACTCTCCATCCCTTTTTTACAGGATAGAGTCGATTTAAATAGAACTCCGTACATCCTTGAATCATTATATCATAGCAATAAAAGGCTGATGTAAAAAAAACAGCTAAGAGTGCATATGCGCAAAAATTCTTAATCTTTTGCAAAAGATTTTTTGACATGAGAGTTTAAACGTTCTAATATGTGGAAAAGAACTTAACAAAGCTAAATAAAAAGTGCTATCGATTTTATTAAAACTCAAAGAAGCGGGAAAATCTTTTATTAGAGAATCCCACATTCAAATTACATCCTGGCCTTTCATTAGAGATTTTGTTGATCTCAAACGATGGATGGCTCTTGTTGTCTTCTCACTAATCCCTTGTACCATTGCAGCTATCCTTAATAATGGACTTCTTTCAGTTATTTATAAAAGCCATGACATGCCCCTTCTAAAAAGCTATCTTTCTCATCGCGATTCGTTCGGTGCGTTATGTTCATTCGTTCTACAAGAACATCTCCTCCTAAAGATCATCTTTGAAGGGCTTATCATTTTTTTACCGATATTAATTATCTGCTATATTGTTGGTGGTTTTTGGGAAGTTTTGTTTGCAACTGTTAGAAAAAAGGAAGTATCAGAAGGTTTTTTTGTGACAGGCCTCCTAATTGCTCTCATCCTCCCTTCAACAATTCCCTACTGGATGGTTGTTGTTGGTGTAAGCCTTGGTATTATTATTAGTAAAGAGCTTTTTGGTGGGACAGGTTACAATATATACAATCCAGCTCTTGTTTGTAGGTGTATCCTCTATTTTGCTTACCCTAGTTTTATGACGGGCGATGTTTGGGTAGGAACTAACCCTCAAGTAATACAACAAAATATTCGAGAAATAAAAAAAGAAAACCATGAATTTGATATTATGTCTACGGAATCACCGTTAGTTACACTTGCAAATAACAAGATAACCCGACTACAAGTCGATGCAATCGGAATGCTATGGGACAATAAGGTTTCCTTAGGCCCACTTTTACAAGCAAAACTATACAACTATGACAAAAATCTAAGACTAGGTTCACTTTCTCCCCATGAATTACAACAATTTGTTACCTCTCCTAAAGGTCTTGCTCTAGCTCCTGACCAATATTCAGCTGCGATGGATCTTGCCAAACTTCAGTTTTCTCATGGTGTGCTATCTAATAGCAATCTCTTTTTTGGCTCGCAAATTGGTTCACTTGGAGAAACCTCAAAAATTGCAATTATAATTGGCGCCCTAATCCTTCTTACTACAGGGGTTGCTTCAATACATACAATGCTAGCTGTTGCTGTTGGAGCATTACTAACATCATATACATTTTATGCCTTTTCCCATCTAGGTCCACTAGGTGGTGCCTTTAATCCAGCCATTTATGCATTACCACCCTATAAACACTTTCTTATTGGGAGTCTTCTCTTTGGTTTGGTATTTATGGCTACGGAACCAGTCACTTCACCCTATGCAACAAGCGCAAAATGGTTATATGGCATAATCATAGGCTTCCTTACTATCATTATACGTCTTATCAATCCAGCATATCCGGAAGGAGTGATGCTTGCAATTCTCTTTGGTAATACACTTTCTCCATTACTAGACCATGCGGCAATTACACTTTATCGAAGGAGGTCTCGTGTCAGATAAAAAAAACAACTCCCCTTATGTCCTTACTTACATCTTTTTTTTATGTTTAGTCTCCGCCTTAGTTCTTGCAACTACCTCCGAAGCTCTAAAGCCTTTACAAAAAATTGAAAAAGAAAATGCCCAATACAAACAACTACTTATAAGTTGCAAAATTCTAGATCCTGAAGGGTATTTTATAGAAAATAAACAAAAAAAAAGAGCGTCTAAGGATGAAATTAATAGAGTCTATAAAACAAGAGTAATACCAATGGTTGCAACAAGTACCGGGCAAACTCTCACCTTTGAAGAAGCTGGACTTAATTATACACGATATATAAGTCAGCACCACAAACAAGGATTTTCACAGCTTAAATATAAGCTGTTTTATCTTGTTAAAACTCCGGATAAGAAATCTGTTTTTGCCTATATTATTCCTATCAATGGTCAAGGACTCTGGGATGCAATCTATGGTTATTTAAGTCTTAAACCAAACAAAACTGAAATCCTTGGTATTACTTTTTATGACCAAAAGGAAACACCAGGTCTTGGCGCAGTCATTACTGAACCGTGGTGGCAAGAGCAATTCAACAATAAATCAATTTTATTTCGAGGTAAAAACAACAATCTTTCTGTTGAACAATCCACTTTCATGGTAATTGTAGAAAAACCAGCAAAAATTATGCAAATGAATACCTATGAAAAAAACAATGCAGTCGATGCAATTTCCGGAGCTACTATAACTTCAAATGGTGTAGAAGAATGTATTAAGATAATCCTGAAGCAATACAGAAATTTTCTTTTAAAAGAAGGATCTAATGAGCAAAAGATGGAAAAAGTTTCTTCTTGAACCAATTTGGAAGAATAATCAAGTTCTTATAGCTGTTCTTGGCATCTGCTCAGCACTTGCTATAACAATACAACTACAACTTGCTATAACCATGACAATTGCTGTTATATTTGTTACCTCCTTGTCATCTCTTTTTATTTCACTCTTACGAAATATTACACCTACAAATGTGCGTATGGTAGCAGAGCTTGTTATTATTTCTACCTTTGTAATTATTGTAGATCAGTTCCTACAAGCTTTTTCCTATGAACTTTCAAAGACACTCTCAGTTTTTGTAGGCCTTATAATTACAAACTGCATAGTGATGGGAAGAGCTGAATCCGTAGCAATACATACTCCCCCATTATACTCTTTCCTAGATGGTCTTGGAGCTGCTATAGGTTATGGACTTGTACTCATACTTGTTGCCTCTATTAGAGAGTTCTTTGGGTTTGGTTCACTCTTTGGTATAAAAATTATCCCAGCCTTGTGGTATGCACGTGAGGGACACTATAATCTCTATGTCAATTCAAACTTAATGACACTGGCACCCTCTGCTTTCTTCATCCTAGGGTTTACTGTTTGGGGTTTTAATCAGCTAAATGGAGAAGCAAAATGAATACCTTTTTAGACCTTCTTTCTCTTGCTATTCAGGCTATTTTTATCGAAAACATCCTCCTTTTCTATTTTCTAGGAATGTGTTCTTATCTTGCATGTTCATCAAAATTATCCACTGCAAGTGGTCTCGGATTTTCAGTCTTTGTAGTGATTACACTCTCTGGTATAATCAACTGGACAATCCACCATTTTATTACAAAAAAAGGGGCTCTTAGTTGGTTACCGATTAATTATAACTTTGAAGAAATTGATCTTACCTTCCTTGATTTTATCATTTTCATTTCAGTTATAGCATCACTTGTTCAGGTCCTAGAAATCTTTCTCGATAGATTCATTCCACCGCTCTATCGAGCTCTTGGCGTCTATCTTCCACTTATTACTGTTAATTGTGCAATCCTTGGAGCGTCACTCTTTGCAATAAAAGACCAATTCACCTTTGTTCCTAATACAGTTTTTGTAGCGAGTACAGGCCTTGGTTGGTGGCTTGCTATTATCATTATAGGTGTTATCCGAGAGAAACTCACCTACTCAGATATGCCGAAGGGATTAGAAGGAATGGCTATCACCTTTATTCTTACAGGACTAATTGCTCTTTCCTTTTTAGGATTTGCAGGGATCTCTCTAGTTAAGAAGGATCAACTTTCAGCCCCAGTATTCTATGAACAAGAAGATATTGCTACGAATTTTCTACAAAATCCTGATACTGATTAGAGTCCAATAATGCTTTAAGCTCTGTTATATCATGAGGCTTCATTTTATATAACCACCCTTTATCTTCAGAGTGCTCGTTAACTATCTCTATATTATCCTCAAGCTCATTATTGAATTCAATAATCTCTCCTGATATCGGTGCTTCAATATCTGAAACCGATTTTGTCGCCTCTAATGCTAGAATCTCATCCCCCAAATTACATGAAGTACTTAACTCAGGAGGTTCAATGTGGACAATCTCACCTATCATCTCAACAATCTGCTTAGTGATTCCAACTGTAACAGTGCCATCATCCTCTAACTTCAACCAGCTGTGATTCTTACTATACTTTTTCATCTTCCTCCTAAACTAAATTCATCTGCATCCATAACTCAGGGTGCTTTGCTAACAAATATTCAGTTGATGAGTGGTTAAAATGCAACGGTTTTTTCTTTGCTCTATTTACTCTATAGCTAAATCTTATACTATTATATTGATTAGAATCGAATCCATGAAGATGTTTTTCATCTAAATCTAGTGAAAGAGTATAGCTATGATCACTAAAGTGTGTATTTAGCTTAAAATCGGAGCTCTTTGCAAAAGGGTGTTCCTGGTGGATATAAAACTTTGTTACCTCCATTCCAGACATGTTTTCTATAGGCTTTGGAAAGAGAATAAAATGGTGGCAGAAACTATGGACAACTTTAGATCCTTTAATATTGCGAGTATCAATAAAAAGCTCAATAGAATCTCCAGACTGATACTTTGGATAGACAACTTCTTGAAACGGCTCATGAACTAGAAAATGCAGATGCAATGACTCTGAGTAAGCCATATGTAAATCTACACCTGTTTTTTCATCTAAAAGAGTCGAAAAGTCAGAGATTTGATATACTTCTTCAAGTATAGAACTCCCGTTCTTAAGCCTATAAAGATCCTGGTTAATCTCTACTAAATTTACTGGCAAAATCTTATCAAGAGCATCCAGATTCATTACCTAGCACCTAAAGACTCTGGAATTTCGATCCTCTTTACAAATCCTGCAACAAAGTTCCTTTGAGCCTCTTCTACAAGTGTTTTTCTCCTACTAACTATATCCTGTGAAAGGGTTTCTCTATCAATACCTCTCTCAACGATCTCATAAAAATATGGCTCAAGATAATCGTTTATATAGATCTCTTTGCTTTCCTTTTCTGAATCCTCAAACATTGAAGGGTGAGAAAAGGTCTCCTTTCTCTGATTACTGATGTCACACACTTCTTCAATTAGATCAAACTGCATCTCAAGGGCTGATCTATTGTGATCCTCAGTTGAGGTTGTTTGCCTTTGTTTTTTTAAATACTTAAAAAATCTAAGTGGGACTATCTGATCTGGGGCAAGGTTATAAGCTATTTTTTCTGCTTTCAACTCTTCTAAAAGGCCTTTAAAAGAAATCTCACCTAGTGCAACTTCAACCTCTTTCATCTCTTTTGGATAGGTATTCTTATCCATTACTAAAGGATCCCTTCTTCCTTTATAAAGATCATAAAGCACTTTTATCCGCTTTTCAAATAACTCATCCAAAATACCCCTAGAAGACGCCTCTTGGTATGTGAGTAGTTCTAATTCTGGATCTGCACTATAAACTTTAATTCTATAATAGTTTTCCCCATCCTCGCTATAGCAAGAAAGAAGATCCTGAACCCTACTACAACCCTCACTTCTAGATCCAGCTTCAATCAATAATTCAATGATCTTTTCTCTATCAGTAATCCCCGTAATAACTTCCCTATTCCTATTAAGACAAATAGACCATGTCTCAACATCAGGAGATGTTTGAGCAAGCTTTTTTCTGATAAGATCTAGATTATTACCTAGAATTTCATTTCTAGAAAACTGATCAATCTCCTTTCTAAGCTCATTTGGCAAACTCTCTAAATATTCATATCGTGAATCTTGATCTATAGTATGTTGACTTACTAGTTCAGGGAATCTAGTCAATAGCTTCTTCCAATTATCCTCTACTAATTGCCACTGCCATGTCTCCTTAAGAGGGATTGATTCAGCAACGTCACCTTTTCTAACATGAACCACACCCACAGAAAAGTTGTGCTGTACTAACTCAGGGAATTTCTCTGCAACCTGTTCAACACTTTTATATTGATCAGAAATCTCAATAATATGCTCACTTTCTGTAAGTGCATCGAGATAGATTTGAAGCTTCCACAGATCCTTCATCTCAGTCATCCTAAGAGTTTCAGGTAGACGATGCAACTTTGCCTTGACAAGCTGATATCCATTAGTTCCAGGATCCTGCTGCTCACACATAAATGTATCTATAAGAAGAGATTTCTCTACTTGACTAATTACATGTCTAAATGAAAGAACTCTCTTCCAGGCTGCTATCATCTCCTTTTCACTTAAACCTATTCTATTAGAAATAACCTCAATCATACCATCTAGCTGATCATTAGTAAGATCCTTCTCACCACCAATTCTATCATTCCATCTTTTTGCATTACTCATTAAGGAAGCTCTTACTTCAGCATTAGAAACCGAAATCCCCTTTTGCTGTGCATAAACATCCATATTATAAATCAATAGTGCAACATTCTCAATAAATTCGCGCCCAAACCAATCAGATGCACTTTTTGTATTAAAAAGGGCTAGGGCTCTATTTCTCAAGGAATGGTCTCTGTACTCTTCAGGAAGTGATTGCTGTTCTTGGAAGGAAAGAAATTGTCTTACGAGATAGGGTGAAATCTTCATTCCAGAAAGATAAAGATCTATATAAGTATCTAAAGCAGTCTCAGAATAACATTCCTTTTCACTTTTTAGCTTTTCAACTTGCCCGATGATCTCTGGGGCAAACTGTTTAATGACACTCTCTTGCGAAATACCTTCTGCGACTGGGTGCGTATAGAACTCATACTTCTTACTATTCTTAATCTTTTCAGCAAGCGTATCCTCAAATTGGTCCCTATACTTTAAAAGAAGCATCTTACCTATTCCAGTACCTAGGATCTCCTTTTTTAGTACACCATCATTAAGCAGATTAATACCACTATCCTGTTCGAAAATAAAAGGGTCAAATTGATCTGTCTCTAGAACTCTTATAAGCTCCATAATATCGCAAAATGCAATCGAAGTTCCATCTATTGCCTTACCTACAGACCGTGTCTGCTTTTCAGCCTTCGTAGGCTGAATATTACTTCTATTGGTCCCAAAAAAAACAAAGGATACAATTACCATAAAGGCTACAACAACAAATATTCCCTTCTGATACGTTCTAAAAAACTTTAACATAGCATCATTCCCAAAGATTTCTTTTTAATCTAACGAATATAGCAACTTAAACGCTTTTGCGCAAGGAGGGAAACCCGTCAAAATTAAAATAATTTATAATATATTTGGCCTAGGACCTCTCTCTATTAAAATTATTGTTATTACGAAATGGGTGATTTTTAGACAAATTTTATTAATTACTTGTAATTAAAACTTTATTATAATAATATAGTATAAAATTAAGGTGATTATTATGGATGCTTACTCTCACTACCCAGTCTATATGCAAGCTCTTTCGAGCCCTGATCTTAAATTAGAAGAAGATGATTTTAAGACTTCACTAATAACTACCATTGCATTAGCAGCTATTAGTGTGATTGTAGCAGCAACTTGTCTGTTTGGACCAATAGGATTTGTAGTAGCATTCTTAGGAATAGCAATCATCGGTAAAATTTACACTACAAGCTCTTCTAATGACACTACAGAAAAAACTAGCGCAGTTGCAACAGCTACTTTTTCGGAAGCGTTGGAAGAAGAGAACTATTTGAAATTCACGAATCTTGTCCTTGAGATTCACGAAGAATTACATGATTCTTTCGGTGATCAAGACCAAGTTGATTTTCTAGATAAAGTACAGAGAAAAAAACATGCTGATAAATACACAATAAATGCAAGAGAGTTTTTCAAACCAGAGGATCTAGAGCTACTACAACAAAGAGAATCTGCACTCTATAGCCCTGTAAAAACGGCATACGATGAGGAAGGAGAAATCTCAGCTTCCATGCTACTAAGACTTGCAACACAGGAAATCCTTGACGATATGGTTTCAACATATGCTGTCTTTTACCGGCCTGTTTTTGGTAAATTATCAGAAGGTGTAAGTATTCCTAAAGCAATTAATGAATCCATCAGTGACGCTCTAGAAGATGAGCTCCCCCCACTACCAGACATAGAAAAACTTCTAGCAAGGTACTACGATGAAGAAAGCGGCACTTATACTAACGTCCTAAGGCACCCTCTTGAGTACTTCAGTTGTCACGAAATAATTACCTTAGTACAATATGATGGCGCAATTCGAGATGTATTAGAATTTCAACTTGCACAATTTGAACAATTTAGACCAACTGGAAGAACAAATCCCTCAGATTATATAATAATGAAAGGTGTACATGATCAGGGTCGTATACAGAAGATATTATCTTTTATAAGAGCACTTGAATATAGAGGTAATCCATCCAGTAGTCTAGACATGCGACCTGAGGACTATGAAAAGGCCTTCTCTGAGGAAAATCAACTAGAATGCCTCCCATTATTGGCATCAGAATTTAGAACCATAGGTAGAATCCCAGTACTTGACGATAGACAATCCCATGCTAAATTGCTGGAACGTTTAGGACATATAAAATCTGCTCTAGATACAATCTCTGTAGAATTATATGAAGGGCAAGATCATATAGACATGGCTGCAATAAAAATAGCTATTGATGATTACGGAAACAAAGAGACTCTATGATGAATTTTAGCAATGCTTAGATGGAAAAGTCAGGAAGAAGAAAGCTAAGATAAGCCAGCAACACTTGATTTCTCAGATGAAGCTACAATAAAATACTTACAACTCTTAGAAACAGAAGTTGCATCAGGAAAACCAACACCAACCCTTAATTCATTTTATCACGAAACAACCCGCTTAACCCATCTAATCGATACTCTAGATACAATCCGAAAAGATTTATATGCATCTTCTAGTTCAGATAAGGAACACATAAAAATAGCTTTTCCTAGTTACTTACCCACCGAAGGTTATTAAATCAATAGGAGTGCGCAAAAATAGCTATTCTTGAATCATTAGAGCCTGAAAAGATACATGGCTTAGTTTCAAAATCCATCTCTTCAGGATAACACCGAATGGTGACACCATACTTTTCCTTAATCTCACTCTCTAAACCCTTATTTGCAGCAAAGGGAGCAAAAATAAAACGGTGCTCCTTCTCTTTGCAAGCCTTCTTAAATGCATCTAGGTTATCTACATGAACCATCTTGTCTTCTCTGTAGGCTAGAGCTCTATCATAAAGATCTTGCTGCTCTTTTTCAAGTAGAGCACCTAGTTGGTCAACAAACTCATCTTGAGTGAAAGTATACTTTTCATGGTGTTTAGAGCGTATTGAAATATTAAATTTTCCCGATTCTATATCGCGCATCCCAATGTCTACTCTAATAGGCACACCTTTTTTAATCCATTTCCACTTCGATCCACACATACCTGATTTATCAACATGAATCCTAAAACCTTTTAGTCTAGATTTCCATTCCTCAATATAGTTTAAAACCGCTTCATCCAGAGAGAAGGGATTAAACACAATCTGATAAGGAGCCACTCTAGGAGGGAGAATAAGCCCATCATCATCACTGTGGACCATGATCATTGCTCCAATAAGCCTTGTTGACACTCCCCAAGAGGTCGTTTCTGCAAATGTTTTTGCTCCAGCACCGTTAGTATACTCAATTCCTATAGCCCTTGCAAAATTTGTACCCATGAAATGCGAGGTTCCACCTTGCAAAGCTTTACCATCTTGCATCATTGCTTCAAATGTATAGGTAGTCACTGCCCCAGGAAATCTTTCAGCCTCTGATTTTTCACCACGAAAAATTGGGATTGCTAATTCTTTTTCCATAAACTTAGCATAAAGATCTAACATCTCTTTTGCTTCAGCTTGAGCCTCCTCTTTGCTTGAATGTGCAGTATGTCCCTCCTGCCACAAAAACTCAGACGTACGGAGGAATAGCCTCGGCCTCATCTCCATTCTCACAACATTTGCCCACTGATTAATCTTTAAAGGTAAATCACGATAGGACTCAATCCACTTCTTAAAACAGTCTCCAATAACCATCTCAGACGTAGGCCTTATCACTAAAGCTTCTTCAAGTGGTGATGAAGGCTCTAACCTATCTCCATTTTTCTTCAAGCGCCTATGAGTAACAACAGCTGTTTCTGTTGCAAAACCCTCTACATGCTCTGCCTCTCTTTCAAGATGCGAAACTGGAATAAACATAGGAAAATAGGCGTTCTGCACCCCCCTTGCCTTAAAACTCTTATCTAGATAAGAGACAATGTTTTCCCATAAGGCATATCCATAAGGCTTAATCACCATACAGCCACGTACTACAGCGTGTTCTGCCAACTCAGCAGCCTTAATCACTTCCTGATACCACTCAGGATAATTGTCTTCCCGTATAGGGGATATTGCAGATCTTTTCTTATTCATAGGCAGTAATAATAACTAGTAAATCCTTAGTTGTAAAGCCTAAGCTTAGATAATACCCCCTTCAACTCTCCTGGATCTATCATTTCACCTAAATAATAGCTAGACTCCTTTATTTTACAAATCACCTCATCTCTAATAGACTCATTTAAGATCAACTCCAATAGATCATAATCAGGTTTATAGAGAGAGATTGTTCCTTGATACAAAAAACCATTTTTTTTAGCTCTGATAGCAGATCCTACAAGCTTTTTCCCCCCTACCATCACATCAAATTTTGTAGGCGAGGCCATACAGAAACGCTTTACCATACTAGAGGCCTCTTGCTCCGCCTGAAGAAGTGTCGGATCTCTTTTTATAAAGGGGTTAAGAAGATCAACGAGCTTGCTATTAATCATCCTATATCTAGCAAGAATATCATTCTTTGGGTAATCAGGATGATTTGAACCCACAAGAATAGAAAAGGCAAAATCCCACAAATGAAAAATTAGACCGCCTCCTGTTGGCCTTTTTGCAAAAGCAATCTTCGCTTGGCCTGCAGAATTAATAAATTTATTCAATTCAACAAAGAGCCCAAAGGTTGCGCTAGGCTCTTCCCATTCATAAAAATGTAGTATAGGTGGATCATCAGGATGCATCATATTTAATAGCTCCTGGTCTAACTGCATTATTTTTTCAGCGCTAGCTCTTTCTGTATCTACAATCTTCATCATTACCACCTGAAAAATTAAATTTATGCTTTACTCAAAGGATCTAGTTAATTTACAACAAAGAGAAAAGAGAGTATACTAGTTCTAATAAAAAAAGGATTTTACTTATGTTTGAGAAGTTCACCAATAGAGCTAAACAAGTCATCAAACTAGCAAAAAAAGAAGCTCAAAGCTTCAATCACAACTATTTGGGAACAGAGCACCTGCTTTTAGGTCTTTTAAAATTAAACCAAGGCATTGCTACAAATGTACTAAAAACTTTTCAAATTGATTATGACAAGGTTAAGCAGGCAGTTGAAGATGTTGTAGGTTATGGCCCTGAACTACAGGTATATGCTGACCCTGTTCTCACGCCTAAAGTAAAAAAAACATTTGATTCAGCTAACAAGGAAGCTCTTTCTCAAAACCACAACTACGTAGGAACAGAGCATCTTCTTCTTGCAATGATAAATGAAGAAGAACAATCTGGCTCTGTTATACAAGTCCTTGAACATCTAAATGTGAATATTAAAGAAATAAAAGCTGAAATCCTAAAAGAGCTTGAAGCATTCAATCTTCAAATTCCCCCACTCTCCATTGGATCCACTCAAGGTAGTAAGTCGGGAGAAAAGATTGGATCCTCTACTGACAAGATGCATGCACTTAAAGCTTATGGGCATGACCTGACTCAGATGTGCAAAGATGGTCTTTTAGACCCTGTCATCGGTAGAAAAAAAGAGGTAGAACAATTAATACTGATCCTTTGCAGAAGAAGGAAAAACAACCCTGTCTTGATGGGAGAGCCAGGTGTTGGAAAAACAGCTATTGTTGAAGGATTAGCCCATGCTATTACCAAAGGTGAGGTTCCAGAAAACCTTGCTAACAAAACACTTATCACTCTAGACCTAACACTCATGATTGCTGGAACAAAATATCGTGGCCAATTTGAGGAAAGAATTAAGGCAGTACTCGATGAGGTAAAGAAAAATGGAAACATCCTCCTCTTTATAGATGAGATGCATACAATAGTTGGGGCGGGTGCAGCAGAAGGAGCTATAGATGCATCTAACATCCTCAAACCCTCCCTTTCAAGAGGAGAGATCCAATGTATTGGAGCTACAACAATTGATGAATATCGCAAGCATATAGAAAAAGATGGCGCTCTAGAAAGAAGATTCCAACAAGTTCTAGTTCCTCCTCCCTCTCTTGACGAAACCTATCAAATACTCCAAGGCCTAAAAGGAAAATATGAAGATCACCATCAGTGTGTTTATGAAGATGAAGCAATCAGAGAAGCTGTGGAGCTCTCCGATCGCTATATCTCAGGAAGGTTTCAGCCAGATAAAGCTATCGATCTTCTTGACGTTGCTGGTGCCAGTGCAAGAATCTATGTACTCCATCAGCCAAAGGAAATCACACAATTTGATAAAGATATTGATGAACTTGTCACAAAAAAAGAAAATGCCATAAGCTCCCAGGAATATGAAAAGGCTGCCAAATTCAGAGACGAAGAAAAAAAACTCAAAGCTAAGCTTCTCCGAATAAGAAACCAGTGGGAAAAGAGCAAAGAAGAAAAAAAACCTATCGTGTCAGCTGATGATATAGGCACAATCATTTCTAAACAAACAGGAATCCCCCTCCACCGTATTACAGAAACTGAAACACGTAAAATACTCAACATGGAAGAATCCCTTCAAAAAGAGATTGTTGGGCAAAATGATGCCATATCAAGTATCTGTAAATCAATACGTAGGTCTAGGGCAGACATCAAAGATCCAAAACGTCCTATCGGTGCCTTCCTCTTCCTAGGTCCCACAGGTGTTGGAAAAACGCTCCTTGCAAAAGAGCTAGCAAATCAGCTCTTTGGTGGTGAAGATGCTCTCATACAAGTCGACATGTCCGAGTATATGGAAAAATTTGCCGTATCGAGAATGACAGGATCCCCTCCTGGATATGTAGGACATGAAGAAGGTGGCCAGCTTACTGAAAAAGTACGTCAAAAACCTTATTCAGTCGTGCTATTTGATGAAATTGAAAAAGCCCACCCTGACGTCATCAATATCCTCCTACAGATTCTTGAAGAAGGACAGCTTACAGACTCGCTAGGTAGAAAAATCAATTTCAAAAATACTGTGATCATTCTTACCTCTAACCTAGGCTCAGAATTAATCAGATCATCTACAGAAGTAGGCTTCCACTCAAATCCAGATGCTGTAGACTTCGATACAATGAAACAACAAATTGATAAAGCTGTCAAAAAACAGCTCAAACCGGAATTTATTAATAGACTCGATGGCAACATTATCTTTAGAGCATTTGATAAGCCTCAGCTTCTAGATCTAGTTAAGCTCGAGTTTAAAAAGTTACAAACGCGTATTCTTAAAAAAGACCTAATGCTTAAAATTGATGAATCAGCAATCAGATTCCTTTCTCAAAAAGGCTACCAGAAGGAAATGGGAGCGCGACCAGTTAGGCGCTGCGTAGAGCAACTAGTAGAAGATCCTCTTGCTGAAATGATCCTAGAAGACCCAAAAATCGATGGAACTATTCTTGTTACCCTTAGTGATAACAAAATAATCCTGGTTAAGGATCAGGCGAAGAAGAAAGGAAGCAAAAAACAACTAGCAGCTCAACTACCTAACAATAAAGATTAATCTTCCTTGGGCAGTTCTATCTAAACAGATAAAGGAGATCTTCCTACTGAGGGTTCCCATCTCTTAATATAATTCAGAAGATCATCCTTATTTGGTTTTGATCGAAGAAGTTTCTGTGATTCTTCTGCATTTGTTAGGTGTGCTATCTTTGCTAAAAGATTTAAATGCCTTTTATCATCACACGCAAGCAAGAAACAGGCCGTGTGTACCCTCTCATTATCCAAAGAGCCCCACTCAATAGCCTCGTCAAAAAAGACAAATACCACTATATCTGAAATTCCCTTCATATAAAAATCTCTTGAATGTGGTGCCGCAACACCCTTTGTAAGACCTGTAGGCATAACCTCTTCACGTGCTAGAAAAAGCTCACAAACAACCTGGGGATCTATATCCACCTTCTCAGCTATCTTACTAATGGTATTAGTAATCACTTCCTCTTTTGTCTTGGAACCACTATCTCTTATCACAAGACCTTTATGAATCGCTCTATATAAGCTATAAAGGCGCCACTGACTTATTCCGGGCTCACCGCTAACAGATACAAATTCCTTAGATGCATAGATCCACTCCTCGATCTCTTCCCTAGAGAAGTATACTTCACCATTTATTGTATAAAAAGGGACTTTATCCTCATCCACTAAACGCTCTACTGTCCTTTCAGATATATTAAATAATTCCGAAATATCTTTCTTGTTAAAATCCATGCAACCTTCCTTATCTAAAAACAAGAGCAATCTAGCATCTTTCTAATATATTGACTACTTCTTCTACACTTCTTGACCAAACAAGCTCTTCTCGTTTTTCATTATTTCTTAATATTGTAGTAATTTTAGATAATATTTGTAGATATTCTTTAGGTTTAGAACTTGGGCCAATAATTAAAAAAATTATCTTAACAGGTTCCTTGTCTATAGAATTCCATACTATTCCCTCTCCCTTATGAATACCTAAGGCAATATAAAAATCATCAATATCATCCACCTTTGCATGCGGAAGAGCAATACCTACACCGATCCCCGTGGAGATGATCTCCTCTCTCTTCTGTATCGCTTCAAAAATAACCTCTCTTGATATTGTAGACTCATCCTTTATTGCTAATTCTATCAACTTATTAATAGCGCTAAGTGGGTCATTACCCTCTATAAAAGCCACATTCCTTGGCTCACATAAATAGTCTTCTAGTTCTAGTTTCTTCTTTTTAAATAATAATGGCATTGTCTAACTAAGCTCCTGTATGTCCGAATCCACCTGATCCACGCGCAGTTTCACTTAACTCTCTCATAATATCAAATTCTGCTACTACAACAGGTGCCACCACAATCTGAGCAATTCTCATCATAGGCTCAATTTCAAAATCATACCCACCAAAATTTATCAGTATAACCTTAATTTCCCCACGATAATCACTATCAATCGTTCCTGGTGCATTCAAAACAGTAATACCATGCTTTAATGCCAATCCACTTCGAGGCCTTATTTGAATTTCAAATCCCTCTGGAATTTCACAAGATATACCTGTAGGTACTAGAATTCTCTCATTATGCTTCAGAATAATACTATTTTCTATATCTGCCCTTATATCCGCTCCTGCTGCCCCTTTAGTTGTGTAGGTTGGCTTCAACTCTTCCCTATTAACAGATATACGTATTCTATTCATACTAGCAACCCCTGCTCGAAAATTAAAAAAATTAGCCTTTCTCACCACTAACAGCTGCAGTTAAGAACTTGATAATTCTACTTTTATAGTCATTATCACCTTGGCTTCTTTCTGAAAGAGATTGTACAACATTGTTCTGTTTATGCATAAAACATTTTAAGAAGTAGGCTATTTTTTCCTTTAAATCCTTACGATGACTAATAGAATCAATCATCCCATTTTCCAATAAAAACTCCGAGCGCTGGGCTCCGGGTGGCAATTTCTGACCAATAGTCTGCTCTACAACTCTAGGTCCTGCAAATCCAATAAGTGCATTAGGTTCTGCAACAATAACATCACCTAATGTAGCAAAAGATGCAGTCACACCACCTGTTGTTGGATTGGTTAATACCGCAATATAAGGAAGAGCATGCTCACCTAGCTTTGCCAGTGCAGTTGAAGTCTTTGCCATTTGCATTAAAGAAAAAATTGACTCTTGCATTCGCGCGCCGCCAGAGCAAGTAACCAGAATCACACCCAACTTATGCTTTATGGCATGCTCTACTAGTAAAGTGATTTTTTCTCCTACAACAGAACCCATTGAACCACCCATAAAGCTGAAATCCATTACTCCAAGAGCCACTCTAATTCCTTCAATGTCACCTACACCAGCAAGAAGAGCATCCTTTTTCCCCGTCTTCTTCTGGCTTCTTGCTATTCTGTCACTATACTTCTCCTGATCTTCAAACTCTAACGGATCTACAGGAGAAACTTCCTTAAATAATTCTTCAAATGTTCCCTTGTCAATAAGCTGCGCTACACGCTGTTCCACAGAAAATCGGTAATGAAATCCACACTTGTTGCAACAATGTAAATTTTCTTTTAACTCATTTGCATGAATCATCTCCTGGCATCCAGAACATTTCATCCATCCACTAAAACCATCCTTCTTCGTAGTTTTAATTTTAATCTTCGGTTTTGATCGCTTAAATAAATTTAAAAAACCCACAAAGACCCTCTATTTAATTGCAGACTACTCATAATAACAAAAAGAGACGAACAAAACAAAGGTAAAAAGCTCACTTGCCATTTACAGTTTTTAAAAAAACATACTTTTTTCTTCAATTGATCAGCAAAAATAGTTAGTTGAAAGCCAAAACACTGGATAACGCTTCTAAAATCATCTTCTCTTATTATTTCAACCCTCTGCTTTGATTGCTTAAATAAATTAAAAAATACCATAACAAACCTTTATTTAATCCTAACCTAACCTTTTAAAGAAAAAAAGGCTAATCAAACAAATTTAAGCATCCGAAATCTCCTTAACCCATTGAGTAAGAGTACGAAGTAGAGGCACCAATGCTCCATTTGGTTTGCAATTTTCAGCGCTTCCATTATTAAAATCACACCCTGCTATATCAATATGTGCCCAATTTGATGTAGTCACAAACTCTTCTAAAAATAAAGCTGCGGTAATTGCCCCACCATAAGGAGTTGAGCCAATATTTGAAAGATCAGCAACTTCAGATTTTAGCAATTTTTTATACGATTTCGGAAGAGGAAGTTGCCAAACTCCTTCCCCTTGGCATTCTGCTGCCTCTGTTATCGAATCTACAAGCTTCCTATCTCTTGAAAATATTGCTGCAAAATCAGAGCCAAGCGCCACTGCTGCAGAACCCGTAAGTGTTGCTATATCAATAACATAGTCAAGTTCGTTATCTAGTTTTTCTGTATAGACTAAGGCATCAGCAAGTGTTAGCCTGCCTTCTGCATCAGTATTTTTAACCTCTATAGTTTTACCATTAGAAGCTTTAACCACATCATCAGGGCGATAAGAATCACCGTCTACTGCATTTTCCGCTATAGCTGATATTACATGCAGTTCAACAGCAAGATCCAATCGTGAAACAGCAATTATTACACCTAAAACAACTGCCAATCCACTCATATCAGACTTCATATTTAACATGCTCTTAGGGGGTTTTAACGAAAGTCCGCCAGTGTCAAATGTAACTCCCTTACCTACTAAAGCTATACGTTTTGTAGATTTTTTTGATTTATATGTAGCATGAAGGAACTTAGGATTACTTTTAGAACCTCTAGCAACAGCAAGATAAGCTCCCATGCCTAAAACAGAACATTCTTCTTCATTAAGAACCTGTATCTTAACTTTTTCATCAGCCATACTCTTAAATGCATCAACTACATTCGAAGGTTTCATATCATTAGGCGGGGTATTAACTAAATCTCTAGAAAATGCAACGCTATCAGATATTATTTTAGCCTGGGCTATCTCCTCTTCTAAAAAATCAACGCCAACTATCAATAGATTCTTAAGTGAGCTTTTAGAAACATCCTTATACCTATCAAACCTATATGTAGATAATAAAGCTCCTTCAAGAAAGGCTATACGATGTGCTTTCTTTTCAAATGTGTGGTCTAATTCTACAACAGCTTCTTCATGTTGATTAGCATCTAGATACCGAACTAAATCTGCACCAAAAACCCTTACTCCATGTTCAGTATCTTTTATCAAAGAGGTAACAATGACCAGTTCTCCATTGATTGAGGCACACTCAAATTTAGGCTCTTCCTGACATTGTTCCTTCAATAGTCTTTTTTTTACCTTTTCAGACACTTTCTCAGCCACTTTATTTATGGCGTAAACTTTAACCGCACTCTCTGTCGTTCGATTATCAAATTTCATCAACTACATGCCTCATATTTTTCTGAAACTACATCCCAATTAACAACATTCCAAAAAGCATTAATATAATCAGGTCTTCTATTTTGATAGTTTAAGTAATACGCATGCTCCCATACATCAATTCCAAGAATAGGCACTCCATGGCCATCCATCAGTGGGTTGTCTTGATTAGGTGTTGATAGAATAGCTAATTTTCCGTTCTTAACAACAAGCCATGCCCATCCAGATCCAAACCGTGTTGCTGCAGCGCTTGCAAACTTCTCCTTAAAGGAGTCAAAGTCTCCAAAATCAACGGCTATTTGTTTCATAAGAGATCCACTAGGTTCACTTGATCCCTTGGGCTGCAATATCTCCCAAAAGAGAGAGTGATTATAGTGACCTCCACCATGATTTCTTACAGCGGGTTTATCCCTATGGGTTGTAATCAATTTTTCAATATCTGCCTCTGTAATTTTGAGCACCTCTAATGCTTCCTTCAATTTAGTGACATATGTCTGATGGTGCTTAGTGTGGTGTATCTCCATTGTTTTAGCATCAATATTTGGCTCTAGTGCATCATAAGAATAAGGTAATTTTGGTAATTCATATGTCATACTTCCCCCTGATTTTTTAAAAAATTTAACACATTCACACTAATACATTCAATCTTTCTTTTAATACTTCAGCAGTGATAGGACCGATCACTTTATAACGATACACATCATGAATCATATCTTTTGGAATGGTTGAAAAAAACGCATCCACGGTAGATGGACTTGTAAAAACCACCTCCTCAAACTGATCTATTTTGGGATACTTGAGATCCTTTTTTGTCTTTGTATCATAAAGGTGCACAATCTGATGATGTACACCCTTTTCAACAAGAAAATGTGCAAGCTTTACTCTTGCTTTTGATGATTGAGGCAATAGAACCAAACTTTCTTTAATTCAATGGTAGAAAGAAGAGCAATGATTCCCTCCTGCGTCTCATCCTCTGCAACATTTGCTACCTCAACTCCAAACCCTCTAAGCCACTTAGCAGTTATTTTCCCTATAGCTATGAAGTCAACACCTTCAAGATCATCAATGGCTTTGCCTGCACGCTTTATGTAGTCAAAGAAAATCTGTACAGAACTTTTGCTTGTAAAAATGATGTCTGTATATTTTTCTATGTGTAAAAACACCTCTTGAATCTCCTTATTAGAAAAACAACGCGGTGCTATTTCAATCACTGGGAAATGTACTATCTCATTATCTGTTTCATAATGTTTAGGGTTAAGCCCTAAATAGAGTGTCTTTTTTTTCATTTCTGTACTATACTAAATAAAAATAAAGAGGTCTACTATGAACCCACTCCTTCAGGAAAGATACTTCCCACAACAAAATGCAGAAGAAATGCTTTCAATAAGAGGCGTTGTCCACAAATCCCTCATACTTGCTCTCATCCTTTTTATGTCTGCAGCCTACGCCTTTTCCCAGCCTCTCTCCGAAAGCTCTTCTTTCCTAATGATAGGTCTTATTGGATCGATCATCTCGTTCATTGCTATTATTGTCAAAAAACACCTTGCCAAATTTTTTGCACCTCTATACGCCTTTTTTGAAGGTTTGCTTCTCGGGGCGATCTCCCTTACCTATGCAAACGCTTACGGGCCCATTATCTTCCAGGCTGTCCTTCTGACCCTTTCTGTTCTCTTTAGCATGCTCATCATTTACCAAAGTGGAATGATCAAGGTCACAGATAAATTCCGACTTGGTGTCTTTGCAGCTACCGGAGGCATTGCTCTTCTCTATTTCCTCTCGATGATTCTCTCAATCTTTGGAATGCCAATGTCATTTATCCATTCTAATGGTCTTGTTGGTATTGGATTTTCTGTTTTTGTCATTATTATTGCTGCCATGAATCTTATCATGGATTTTGACTTTATCGAAAAAATGAAAGGAAAATCACCAAAATATATGGAATGGTTTGCAGGGTTCACCCTAATGGTCACACTTGTTTGGCTTTATCTAGAGATTCTAAGACTACTATCCAAACTCAATTCCAGACGTTAATAACCGTTTCTTTATATTAAGATCATCTGCTCTAGCTACAATTGCAAGCTGACCTTGACCTTTGGCTGTTGCGCCTTTAAGATAAATCCGCTTTAAATCCAAAAGCCCTAGTCGTAAAATTGCTGCCTCTGCAATCACCACACCATTATAAAATCCAAAATCCATTTGCTCTATCCTCTCCTCAATTGTTCCTCGTATATCTTTGCAAACAGCCTTTGGGAATATTTTTAAAACATTCTTTTCCCTACTCTTTGATGATGTACCAACAATAAAAGGTGTTTCTATATCTAAATTTTTAGAGAAAACTAAGGCATCCCTTGAATCAATCCCCTTTGTAACAGCAACCAAAACAAGCCCTTCTTGTAAGCGCTCCGGAAGATCCTTTAAAGAATGAATACTGAGATCCACACTCCCCTTAAAATGCAACTGCTCCACTTCCCTTGTAAAAAAATCATCCTTTGGTAGATTTTTTAGTGATCTCTTCTTATCTATATCTCCGTAAGTCTTTACAAAAACAGGCTCAAAAATAATATTAATAGGTTTAAGAAGCTCTTCCACCTCTCTTACCTGCTCTTTAGAAAGATTGGAATCTCTAGCGCCGACTCTTATTACATCTTTTTTAATTTACGCCCCCTTTCATAGCCAAAAGAACAAAGTAAAATTCCTACTATTGGTACAATAATAATCTGAAATAATAAAGAAAGATAGTGATGCCATCTAAGATCTAATCCAATCTCACTAATCCAATGAGACACCGTTGTTAGACTGCCTAGAATGCCAATAATTAAAAAAAATTTAAGATGCTCTTGCCTTTTAGAAGTACCTAAAAGAGCGTAAATCAGTCCAATAAAAAATGATCCCATCATATTCACAAAAAATGTTGCACCTGAAAATTCAACAGAATATCTTATAATCGTCCCTAAAAAGCCTCCGATAAACACCCAAATCATTTGCATCACAATCCTCTCCCTAAAAAAACTCCAAAAAACCAGAAAATAAGAGAAACTACCACTGTGGCAACAAGATAAGCAAGACTTAGAAAAATCTCCTTCCTCCTCAAGTGCATCGTAGTCTCAAAGATAAATGATGAAAAGGTAGTTAACCCTCCACAAAAACCAACAAGAAGTGCTGTCTGCAGATAATGACTATCTATAAACAAATAAGAAAAAAGCCCCATACAAAAAGAACCTATCACATTTGCTAAAAGAGAATGAAAGGAGATCAACTGTCCCTTTGCAAACAAGACAACTAATGAATATCTTAACAGAGCTCCAAGTCCTCCAAAAGCACCGACACACAAAGTCTCCCACATAATTAACCTATCGCAATTTTAATCGCTTCTGCTACTGATGAAACTCCTATTAAATCAATCTTTTGATTAAAACGCTCCTTTAACCCTTTGAGTGATCTTTGAGGAAGCATCATTTTAGAAAAACCCATGTTCATTGCTTCTTTAATTCTATTTTCTACCCAAGGAACAGACCTACATTCACCCGAAAGCCCCACCTCCCCTACGACTGCCATATCTTTTGGCAACACCTGATTTGCAAACGAAGAAGCTATAGCAAGTAAAATAGCAAGATCTGCAGCAGGTTCCACAATCTTTATTCCTCCAGTAATAGAAACAAAAATATCCATCTGAGCTAAATGAAAACCCACTTTTTTTTCTAAGACAGCAAGTAAAAGTGCTAAGCGATTTTGATCTACCCCTGTAGAACGCCTTGATGAAGTGGAAAAATGTGACGGCGCAACAAGTGCTTGAAGCTCAACTAAAATAGCTCTTGTTCCCTCCATAGAGGCAATGACTACCGTCCCTGTTACACCTTCTTGTCTTTCCTCTAAAAACAGTTTAGAAGGATGTAAAATTTCCTTCAATCCCTTGCCTTCCATCTGAAACATAGCCACTTCATCAGTGGGTCCAAAACGATTTTTATGCGCCCTTACGATGCGGTAGCCAAAGTCCTTATCACCCTCAAAATCTAATACGGTATCAACAATATGCTCCAATACCCTCGGCCCTGCTAAATCCCCACTCTTTGTCACATGGCCAATAAGAAATGTTGTAATATGACGTGTTTTTGCCATATGCATACACTCCATGGCAATCTCTTTTACCTGCGTTACAGATCCTGGTAGTGAAGCAACTTCACCCTTGTATACAATCTGCACTGAATCCACAATTAAAATGTCTGGCTGAATAAGCTCAATCTCTTTTTCAATATTTGAAAAAAGGGTGTCTGCTAAAACAAAAAGGTGATGATGCATCGTTTCTAATCTCTTTCCTCTAAGTGATGTCTGCATCTTTGACTCTTCACCTGCAACATAAAGAACTTTTTTTCCAGACTTGCAAAATTGGAAGGCTACTTGCAACATCATCGTAGACTTACCAATCCCTGGATTGCCGCCGAGAAGCGTCAATGAATCAACAACAACCCCACCACCCATCAGACGATCAAATTCACCTAATCCAGTTTTCATCCTTTCTACAGGCTCTAGAGTAACATCAGTAATGGGGCAAGAACGCTCTCTCTCTTTAACACTATAACGTGCTCCACTGTCTTTTTTCTCTGTAAACTGCTTAAGTGTATTCCACTCCTTACACGAAGGGCAATTTCCTGCCCACTTCGGTTGTGAATGACCACATGCATCACACAAATAGGAAATAATTGTTTTTGTAACTATAATGCATCCTTTGCTGCGGCCTTCTGAGCCTCTTTTATACTAGAACCTACGCCCACACCTATCTTCTTTTCACGACTATACACTGCTATGTGGTATTCCCTAGCGTGTTCCTCTCCACACACTTTTTCTACACGGTACTCTGGCAAAACACTCTCTTCTTTCTGTAAATAGTTCTGAAGCATAGTCTTTGGATCCTCTTCATGAACACCATTGTGCACAACTTCCTTGAAATGATCAAAGAAAAATTTTACTACAGTATCATAGTCGCTATCTAGGTAGACTGCTCCAAGAATAGCCTCAAAAAGATCAGCACCAATCGAGCTACTCTTTACCACACCCTTGCCTACATACATATTCTCTAAAATACCCAAATGTTCAATATATATGTGACATGCTGTGCGATCCACAAACTCCCTTTTTCTTCGTGTAAGCTCCCCTTCCGTTGCCCCATTATAGGTTTTAAAAAGATGCTCACTAATAATCATTCCTAAAATAGAGTCGCCTAAAAATTCTAATCTCTCATTACTAACCAAACAATCCCTATTTTCATTCAAATAGGATCTATGTGTTAGCGCCTCTTTTAGGAGCTTTTTGTCTCTAAACTGATATCTAAGCTGACTCTCAACCCTAGCCACATTCAAAATATCTCCTACGCAATATGCCTTGCCCCACAACTCTCCTTTCTAATTGCACTATTCAAACAATATCAGTATAATAGCCTAACTCAAATCTTACGAAAAGACTTTTATGGCAACGACAAGCTCATTTTTTAATCAATTAAATAAACGATATATATTTCCTGTTATCGAGGAAAAGCTAAGTCAAACAAAACGCAAGTATCCAAATCAAGAAATATTAAACCTTGGTGTTGGTGATATCAACCACACTCTTGAGCCTTCGATAGCTAAAGCTATCTGCAACGCCGGAAATGAAATGGAACAAAATGTTATAGGATACGGAAGCTCTCTTGGTTTAGATGATCTTAGAAAAGAAATTGAAAATGTTTACTATAATGACCTTTCAATAACAAAAGATGAGATCTTCATTTCCGATGGCATCAACTCTGACATCACAAATATTTTAGACCTATTTGCACCAAATTCAAAACTTGCTATTATTACACCCGCCTACCCTGTCTACTTAGATAATGCAATCATCTCTGGAAGAATTACACCTAATGAAGATGGCTCCTTTGATAACCTCCTCTTTATTGAATGCTCAGAAGAAAACAACTTCTCTCCTCATCCTCCCAATGAAAAAGTAGATATTATCTATTTATGCTCACCACAAAACCCCTGTGGCACCGCCATAAAAAAAACAGCGCTTAAATTGTGGGTAGACTATGCAATAAAGCATAAGGCTATTATCCTCTTTGATGCTGCCTATGAAGCCTTTATCAGATCATCTGATGTTGCTCATTCTATCTATGAAATTGAAAGAGCAAGGAATGTTGCTATTGAATTTAGGAGTCTTTCAAAAAGTGCTGGATTTTCTGGCCTTCGCCTAGGCTATACCATCATTCCTCACTCTCTCCATCTACCACTCAACTCCCTTTGGACAACTAGACTCGAAATCAAATCAAATGGTGTCTCCTTTCCTATCCAAAAAGCTGCTATTGCTGCTTTGATGCCTAATTCAATGGAAAAGCAAAGATTACAAATTGACAAATACTTAAGCTACACTAAGAAGATCAAAACAACTCTCAAAAATCATGGTCAAATTGTCTACGGTGGAGATGATTCGATCTACCTTTGGTGGAAAATTCCTGAAGGTTATACAGATTGGGATTTCTTTGACCTTCTACTCAACAAACTATACCTTATTGCAATCCCTGGCTCAGGCTTTGGAAAAGGTGGCAGTGATTTTGTGCGCCTTTCATGCTTTATTAATGAAGAAACATGCAACACCTTACTAATGCGCCTCACTAAATTCCTACCAACTCTAAAATCAGAGGAAGCTTTATGCACTACCAATTAACTCAAACTGACTGCACCTTCTTTTCTAAAAATAGGCACCTCCTATTCAAGGAATTTTATACTCAAGATGAATTAAATCATCTCAACAAAAATGATATAAGATTCGATGTTGCAAAAACTGATCCTAGAGCGAAAAAGCTTCTCGTGCAAAAATTATTTGGCCAGCTTACTAGCCAACTAACCAAGAAGAGTCACATACGTTTTCTCTTTGATATGTTGATCAATTCATCTATAAAACACACAAACATTGAACAACTAACACCCTTTTCTGATGTGACCATGGGTATCTTAATCCCCCTAATGCTCGATTCAAACAAGCAGGATGCTATAAGCCTCTTTGAAGAGGAGCCTCAAGATATACTGTTTATTCACCCCACTCATGATCTCTTCTGCTCAGACACCCCCCATAAACACCTATATAGACTTATCGTACTGGGTGATCTCTCTTCACGCTACCAAATAAAAAGTACAGCAGCCTATAGTCCAGTACCTAAAATGATAGGGCATAGCTCAGGCGACACACTTGATAACAAGGATTTTCCACTACTCACTAGATAAGGATAGCTAATGTCTCTAGCAATGCAACCGCTTTTAGAAGCGATAGAAAAAAAGAACAAACAAAACCTCTTTCTTCAACTTAGGCCCGCAACTCAAACGAATCAGCGCCCCTTAAAAGATATGAGACCTTTGTATATGGACTCCTATGACTTCCTAAATATTGCCTCCTTACCTCTTGCTAAAAAAAATGCTATAGAAAATGTAGTTAAATGGGGAACGGGATCCACACCCTCTAGACCCCTTTTAGCCCATTTAAAGGAAAATATAGCTACAGAGGAAAAATACAAAAAAGCACTTAATTACGAAACCTGTTCTCTCTTTTCCTTTACAGCAGACATTCACACTCAACTCTTCAACTCTCTTTTAGGTTGCAATACACGTATACTTGTTGATACTGATCTCTATCCTTTCATCAAACCCCTCCACCAATCAGATAATATCCACCAATTCCACACTATTGATGCATTAGAAGACAAACTTAAACAGTGTTCCCCAGCACAAACAACACTAATAGCCATATCCTCAGAAAAATACCTCAACCAAATTGCATCCCTTGCCCTTAAATATAAAGCCCTTACCTACTATGACAATACATTAAGCTTTTCAACTACTGGGAAATACAATCTAGGCATTGCAGCTCACAATAGTGATATTGATCTTGCTGTTGGACACCTCTACAACGAAAAAGCACCTCTTGCTACCTACATTGCGTCTTCTAGCGAAATACATCGGTTTTTTGAGCTCTTTTCACCCCTATTTAACCAAAAAAAACCACTTCCTCCAGCACACCTTGGAAGCCTTCGCTCCATTATTGAACTCCTTCCAAATATGGATTCCAAACGTCTCTATGTTGAGGAACTCAATAAGTTCCTTGTAGAAAAACTTACCCACCACGCTATAGAATTCTCAACAAACCAGAAAGGAATCATACACATCCACTTTTTAACAAAAACTAAAAGAGATCTATGCCATATTCACCTGTTAAAAGAGTATATCTATTCACAAGTTCCATCTCATAAAGATAAAACTCTAATCCTATGTCTTAACGAGTCGCACTCACGAGAGGACTACCAAAACCTCACTATACAACTATCTAAGATCTATCACCTCCATGACCAAGAACTGCTATAAACTCAAGGAATCCTGTTATTAGGAATTTGCACCTAATTTAGATAGGTAAAGTCTAATCCGTCTAAACTTCGCTAAATTAAGACATGATAAATTGTTCGAAAGTTTTTTATTTCTTTAAATAACCTTAATCTTTATATTCAAAAAATCATTCAAATACAAGGAGGGGACAGATGAACCTAATTACTTTTCCTAGACAGTTGATTATTATTTCTACCACAAAATCAGTGGGAAAAACTTTTGTTGCTGCAACATTAATGATGGGTTTAAGAGCCCTCTATTGGAAACCAATACAGTGCGGCATCTCACCGTGCACCGATACTGAATGGATTCATGAAACAACAGCACTGCCATCCAAACACTTTCTGCGAGAATCTTATCTTTATCACAAAGAGACTCTTCCCTGCGCACAACATACTCAAGTTGATTTAGATTCTCTCCATCCAAGGCTGACTTCACCGTATGAGCATATGATTATTGAAGGCCCTGGTGGGATTATGGTACCACTCAATGAGGAGGATCTCTTTTTAGATTTCATCAAAAAAACAAAAGCACCTGTAATGCTTGTGATGTCACAAAATAATAGTTGTATTGATCATGCGATTCTCACTATTGAAAAACTTAAAGAAGAAGATATTCCATTATTTAGCGTTGTAGTCAATAAATCAAACGACAAAAGCGCATTTGATATCATCAAGCACCACAGTGGAGATAGCCATCTTATTCACATTGATTTTCTTGAGCATATTACAGAAAAAAACCTTATTTATACATTTCAAGAGACGTTTGCTAAAAGAAAGCAGTCTCCCTTGACTTCAAGAAGAGATCACACTAAGATCGAAAAAAAACTAAAATTTATGAGCTTATGATGCATACAGGTTTCTTCTTTATACTTTTATTTTCAATAACCTCTCTCTTTTCACTGCCCTTTCCAACCATCAGAACCTCTTCTCAAATAAAATCATTCTTAACCTATGATAAGAAAAATCTTGAGGATGATGTCAATACCTCTATTTCACATTTCAATCATATCAAGAAGAGCATACTTAGCCTCAAACAAGATCAAAGAACCATGGAAAATGTTATTCTGCCCCTCGATCAAGCACTTGGCTCTCTTTCCATGCAGTTGAGTAGACTTGAAGCGCTTTCATTAGTACTCACTGAGAATGAAAAAACTGAATTTCTACACACAATGCAAAATAAAATCGAAGCCCTTTTTTATGATATTCTTCTTGATTTTTCTCTTATTGAAACTGTCAATTATATACCAACGAAATACAATATTGAAAAATGGAAAGAAAAATGGTCTCTTTCTCTAAACTGTGATCCAAGTCAACTTAGCTCATTAGAACAACAAAATATCAAAGAACTGTTTAAGAAAAATTCTGAGCTTTCACACCAATTTAGTCTAAATATTCAACGTGACGCAAAAAAAACTACATTTTCAAAAGAGCAACTTCAAGGACTTAGTGATAACTTCATTGAGTCTCTTAATAAATCAGAATCAGGTCTCTATAGTGTCAACCTGTCCTATCCCATCTATATCCCGATTATGAAAAAGTGTAAAACGAGCAAGGTGAGAGAGGCATTACATGACTTATTTACAAATAGAGCCTATCCTGACAATATTAAAATCTTAGAGGAATTAATCTCAACAAGACACCAATTAGCAACAGCACTAAACTTTAAAAACTATGCCGAACTTGACCTAAGCAATCAAATGGCACAAAACCCTAAAAAAGTAACCCTATTTTTAGAAAAGCTAATTAATAGAAGCACACAAAAAGCATCCTTAGAACTAGAAAACCTTACCAAAAATCATACAGAACTACTAACTTCACAGGAAAGAATCTATCTTCATGATCTACCTTTTCTATTCGATCAACATAAAATGAAGACGATTAATCTTGACTCTGAAAAATTACGCCCCTACTTCCCTTTAGAAAAGGTAATGAGCGGAATGAAAGAGATTTTTGAGAGCTTCTTTGGCCTAACAATAACAACTATTACAAATTCTCAATGGGGCCATGATATTCCCACATGGACAATTAAAGATAAAGAGAGTAACCAGTTATTAGGTCATGTTCAATTTGATCTCTTTCCAAGAGAGGGAAAATACTCACATGCTTGTTGCTGTCCCATCATCCCTGCTCTTTCTACAAAAACAGAAAGGTTACCAGCACTTGCACTCATAGTTACAAATTTTTCCAAGGAACCTTCATTTCTCTCCTTATCAGAAGTAAATACTCTCTTTCACGAATTTGGTCACAGTCTGCATGCAATTCTAGGAAAATCACCATTAAGTCTTACAGCTTCATGCTCCGTGTCTACAGATTTTGTTGAGGTACCTTCCCAACTTTTAGAAAAATGGCTTACAGATAGCTCAATACTCCAAAAAATAAGTGAGCATCCCGAGACAAAAGAACCTATTACTCTTGATCTCGTAAAACCTTTTCTGCAGGCAGAGGACCTCTACATTGGCTACTTCATTGCAAGGCAGGCTTTACTTTCTAAACTCTCTCTTAACCTATTTAGTGAATCCAAAGATGTAGACCCTAAAAAACTTCTATCCCAACTCTATGCAAAGATTCTACCACAACTTGATATATCCAATAAAAATCATTTCTACCTCTCCTTTGATCACCTGGCAGGGTATGGGGCCAAATACTACTCCTATCTATGGTCTAAAATTATTGCAGAAGATCTCTATGAATCAATTGTTGAACGTGGGGGACCTTTAAACGGATCTATTGGAAAGATCTACAGGAAAGAGGTTCTTGAAAAAGCTGGCAATTATGACATCAATATAGTGCTTGAACAATTTCTTAACAGACCCTACAAAGAAGAAACCTACCTAAAAAAGCTTGAAAAATGATTCACTTTAGAAAACTCCTCCCTATCTATAGCGTACTATTTATAGGGTTTATGGGTTATGCAATTACTGTCCCCACCTATACTGCACTAATGCTGCATGATGGCTATTACGTAAGCTACTTAGGTTTTTCTACTACCACAAGGAAATTACTCCTAGGGATTCTTATAGCTATGTACCCTTTAGGTCAATTTATTGGCGCTCCTATCCTTGGAGCACTCTCCGATGTTAAGGGAAGAAAACCCCTACTAATTTTTTCGCTAGTTATTGGAGGCTGCCTATACTTGCTTACAGGGATTGCTATCTTAAAAAAATCCCTCCTATGGCTATTTTTTCTCTCTTTTTTTACTGGAATGTCAGAGGGTAATATTGCAATTGCTCAAGGATCTATCATTGATATTGTTAAAAAAGAGAATCAGAGTCGCTATTTTGGCCTTATTTATATTTTTGTTAGTGCCTCTTTTGTTGCAGGCCCCCTCCTTGCATCTTTAACAGGAATAGGTACAATATTTTACGTCGAAGGTATACTCCTTTTTCTTCTAGCAGTATGGATATATAAATCCTACAAGGAATCAAATCTCAATCAATCAAAAGAAATACATATAAAAAAAACCCTCCTTAATTTTTTTACAATCTTTAAAAAAGGACCTCTAAGAAGTTACTTCTTCATAAACTTCCTTATCTATCTCCCTATTTTTGGCTTCTTTCGCGTTTATCCAATTTACCTTGTAGATCGATTTAATGTGGACTTCACCACCCTTTCTCTATACATTGCCTACGTCTCCTTGCCTATGATTCTTATTAACCTGACACTAATTAAGCCTCTCTCGAAATTTCCTGCAAAAAAAAATGTCCTTCTTTTTGGAGCTCTCTTTGCTCTCTCATTACTAACTCTTCCTCTTTTTACACAATTAAGATACCTATGGCTCCCTCTCTTTATTTCAACCGGCCTTCTTGCCATAACACTAACATTTTCTGTCACATACATAGCTCACATGGCCCCGGAAAATAAACAAGGATCTGTAATGGGTAACAATCAGTCGCTACAGGTTTTAGCAGAAGCTGTTTCAGGATTTTTAGGAGCCTCTCTAGCCTCCATTACCAACTTTTTTCCTCTCATTGTATTTGGTATTATTTGCCTTTTTGGCATTGTTAGTTTATATAGAAAATAAAAATGCGGGTATCTATGAAATATCTTTTTCTTATCGTTACAACCTTTCTTTGTATAATCCTTTTGGAATGGTTTTGGTTTTCCTTTATAGGCTTTAAATACTATGAAAGTATTTTTGATACCATGAGACATCCAGATGCTCAGAGCTATATCAATAATACAACTGCACTCCTTCTTACTTATATCCTCTTTACTTTTTATATTTTCTTCTTTATTCACCTTGAATATATACATAAAACTCTAGGATGGAAGGTGTTCTTTAGAGGCCTACTTTTTGGATTCTTTCTTTTTGGCATCATGAATCTATCAAATCTTACAGTAATGCATCAGTGGACATTTCATTTAGCTGTTATAGATACTGTATGGGGAATGTTCTTAACGGCTGTTTGTACTGCATTTCCTCTATCTCTTACTAGATATTTTTGCTCCAAATATTAGCCTGGAGGCCAGCTCATTTCTCTTCCAGCAATAATATGTACATGTAGATGAAAGACCTCCTGCCCTGCATCCTTACCATTATTGATCACTACCCTATAATTCTTTAATTTCTGAGCTTTAGATACCTCATTTACTTTAGTAAAGATTTTCCCCATAAGAACTGCATCATCTAATTCACTGAATGTAGAAATATGCTCTTTTGGTATCACCAATAGGTGTGTAGGTGCTTGAGGATTAATGTCGTTAAATATAAGCATATCGTTATCTTCAAATAGGATATCCGCGGGTACTTCTTTTCTAACAATCTTACAAAAAATACAATCTTGAGACATAAAACTATCATGACATACAAAAAAAAAGAACGCAATAAGAGATAGAGAGTGTAAATCAATTCATAAATATGACATAATTAAATAAAAAAATATTATGGAAATAAAATACTTCTATAACCCTAAGTCCCATAATTGTTGTCAGTGCACTGATTGCTTAAAGCCACACCTAGCGGAATTCGAGATCGAATTTATTGATATAAGTAGTACTGATGCTTATATTCCTGAATATATCAAACACTCTCCATCCATCCACATTACTGTAGATAGACCATCTAAAAATTGTAGATGTAAGCTACCAGATGGTTATAACATGAAACAATTTGACACATTTATTATCTGCTTGCCTCTTACGTTCCCTTCCGCAGAGGATATAAAACAACTCATACAAAAAATTAAAAGCTGTATTTAAAATCTATCTAGTATTGCCTGAAGTTTCTTCTTATTATCATTCAGAGTCTTACGAGTAGATACTTTTAACTGCTGACCAAGTATCTGATCTATAAAAGTGATCTCTTGATTTATCCACACCTTTTGGTAATCTAATGCATTTGCATTGACTGAGTCAATTTTTTCCTGCGTTGTACCTGCTGTGATGGGATCCATAAGAAGATACCACTGGTAATAAAAGCTTCCATTACTCACATTTTTAATATCTTCAGAGCGAACCACCACGCTTAGGTTTAATTCCTCATAATCAGTCTTCTGATAACTATCTAAATCATAAAATAGAAATCTACTGGTATAATCAGTACTCAAAAAAATTTGATCTTCTCCTTGGATCTGACTCCAAAAAGCAAGTTTATTACCATCTCTCATCTGTTGTATATTTAGTGATTGATTTACCTGGGATGGCATCATAGTAAGAGATCCTGTTGTTTGATATGGAAGCTGAATTGCCTGAAAGGAAAGAAAATGATCACTATAAATTGACCGGTTCATTCTAAGTCCCATTTGAATATCATTAAGTAGATAGCCTCCGTTAAAAGATGGATTACCTTTAACTTTGACCTGATACTTAAACTCTACACTCCCTTTAGTATTGACATCAGTCATTAAAAATGTTGCATCTTCGGACAGAATTTGAATGTCTGCCTTTGTTTTTGGTGTATTGCTTTTCGTGGACTCTTGCAACGTAAAACTTATCGATGTATCTGTCTTTGTTATCACCATATGATAAAGTTTTCGCACAATATTTAATTCTTCATCACTATAAACAATATATGATGATAAAAAAGTAGGTAGAAGAAATAAACTATAAAACCAGTGTTTCAACATACTTTTTTGCCTCTTTTACGATATCTGGAACAGAAACCTTACTATGGGTGTTGGATGAGAAATAATGTATCCTTCTATCTCTCTTTTTTTCTTTTTTATGTCCCACTTGGGGTCTAAAAAGAGCATTATTATATTCTTTTACCACAAGAAAATCAGGCTTCTTTTTAATACCTAGTAACCTCTCCAGTCTATCTTCAATTAAAACTGCGCTATTTTTCGTCATCACTGTCAATCGAGTCTCTTCTCTACTCCTATTTTGTGTAGGAAAGATTTTAGAATCAAAAACAATACCTAGAAGATTGGTGGGGTTTTTAACTAAAATCCCAAAAGCATCTGGAAGAGTTACACCTGACTTATACCCCACATTCCAAACTGTAATAGATGTCTTTTTTATACTTTTATCTAATGTGGAAAAAAGGTAATCATACTCCTCTTGTTGTAAGGAAGTTTCCACCTTCACAAAACTTTCATTTTGACTAATTTTATCTATAGATTCATTAAGATATATCCTAGCATCCGATTTCTTTGATAATTTATGAATAAAGTGTGTAAGTCCTAATTTTACAGTAAATAATGATCCCATCGGCCTTTTTTTTCTTTTTTGTGTGAGTAATCCAGCAGTAAGTGAGCCGTTGTTTATCTCAAAATCCTTTAATTTAGAAAAAGTATGTTTTATAGAAAGTTCTGAAATATCCGCTCCGTATATTCCATATACCATGGGCCTAATCAAACTCTCTGTTAAACTACAACCTATACGGCGGTTAAAAAACTGCTCGATGGATTCATCCTCACAAATAGTGGGTCTAGACCACTCTGTTATCAACGATTTAAACATCCCTTTTGTTAAAGGAGATCTAATAGCTTCAAAAAGAGTTGTGGGAACTTTTAATTTGGTGTCACCAGTCCATATGTAGCGCGTATTAGCTTTGTTATCTGCATATATGATCTGATCCTCAAGGCCTAATTCCCCCATTAAGGTTAAAAGTTCACAACTTTTTTTTGTGAGAAATGTTCTTGGTCCCTTCTCAAAAAAAAAAACCTCTTCAGTAATACTATCTATTACCCCCCCTAATCTCTCTTCCTTTTCATAGAGATCAATTTTTGCCAAGGGGTGTGCCTTTCTTAAATAATATGCAAGAGAAAGACCTGATATCCCACCTCCTACAATCGCTATTCTCATCTCTTAAGCTCCTCGAAAATAGCTCTGATATTTTCAACAGGGGTCTTCGGTAATACGCCATGAGAGAAGTTGAAAATAAAGGCTGGATCATTTTTCATTACCTCCTTAATTCTTTTAACTTTCTCTATAGCTTCTTTCTTAGAGTGCAAAACAAGTTTAGGATCAAGATTTCCTTGCAGAACTACCTGAGCTCTAGCTACCTCTCTCATTTTCACTAAACAATCGTTATCACCTAAACTAATTCCTGTAGGTTCTAAGTTATCAAGAATCATCCTAGCTCTCTTTCCTGCATTCAATGAAAAATAGAGGGTAGGAATATTTAGTGCTATCTTCTTACAAGGATCAAGAGAGTATCTATGATAAAGATCATCAGGAAGATGTCCAGCCCAAGTATCAAAAATCTGAAAAGCATCAACGCCTGCGTCTTCCTGAAGTAGCGCTAGTTGTTCTATTTTTGAGGTGACCTGCTTTAATAATAGGTCAACTCTCTTTCTATCATTAGGAAGCTTTCTATCCTTAAATAAATAGGATAATACAGTATATGGACCTCCTACAAATCCGATTAAAGGCACATCTAATTCTTCCTTTAGCCCTACAATTGCTCTTTTCAAAAATGAAAAATAATCATTTACATCTAGGCATTGTTCAAACAACGGATACCCATCATGATCCCTTTTAACATCTATCCTAGGACCAACTCCATCGATATAGCTCACCCTACACCCTAAAGTCTCTAATACTAGGAGAATATCTGAAAAAACAATTGCTGCATCTAAGGGAAACTGGTTAAGTGGAAGCTGAGTTATCTTTACTATTAACTCCTCGTCATAAAACATATGACTTAGAGAATATCTAGACCTAATTCTCTGATAACTTGGTAAATATCTCCCTGCCTGTCTCATAAACCAAGAAGGGATAGTTCCTGTATGATTACTTGCTCTTAATGCCTCAATAAAAGGCATATTATGTCCACTTGTGTTCGTTGTATCTTCTTATAATGTGATCTACTGTAAGTCCTACTTTCTCCTGAATATCAATAGCCTTAGCTGAATGCCCAAAAGTATCAATCCCAATCATTAGTCCATTACTTACAAATTTATTCCAACCAAATGTAGATGCAGCCTCAATCGAGATCCGTCTGACATTTTCCTCTTTACCTAGGATAGACTGCTGTTCTTTATCTGAAAGCTTATCAAAAAGCTCAAATGATGTTACAGATACCACTTTACATCGACATCCTTTGTCGCTCACTAGATACCTTGCTACATCTATTGCTAGTGACACCTCTGAACCAGAAGCAAATAAGCGCACTTCATGTGTCTCTTTCTCCTCACTTGGATTAAAATCACGAATAACATAGGCTCCCTTTGCAACAGTATCCTCATATGAGAAGTTCTCATTTTCTGTAGCAACAGCAACCTTCTGTCTAGTCAATACAATAGCTACTGGTCCTTTTTGATTATTCAATATCCATGTCCAGACTGCGGCCACTTCATATGAGTCACAAGGCCTAAAAACAATAAGATTGGGCATAGCTCTTAAAGATGCTAAGTGCTCAATTGGCTGATGGGTTGGTCCATCCTCACCAACAAAAATTGAATCATGTGTATATACAAATATGGAAGGGTAGTGTGAGAGTGCTGCTAAGCGAACAGCATTTCTCATGTAATCTGAAAAAGTAAAAAATGTAGCGCAAAAAGAAATAAACATCCCTTGTGCAGCTATTGCATTGGTTATAGCAGCCATAGCAAATTCTCTGACTCCAAAAGGAATATTGCGCGCTTCGTGACCAAAATTATCACGGGTCACACTCTCATAATCATTAAGGCGACTCTTATCAGATGCAGAGAGATCAGCAGAACCACCAATAAGCTGTGGTAGTCTATCTGCAAGAATTTGCAAAGCTTTGCCATGCACCGACCTCAAGGCATCCGGCTCATTTGAATAAAGTGCTTTTAAATCCTCTGCAACCTGATCAATATTATTCTTATAAGCATCTGTCTTTTTATCCATCAAATCAAACATCTTTGCTTCTGTTGGATTCTCCTGTTTCCAGATAGAAAACTCACCCATCCATTTCTCGTATTCCGCTCTATTTTTTTCACTCTTCTCAGCAATAATTTCCTTAAGAGACGCAGGCACATAAAAAAATTGATCAGGATTTAATCCGTTCGATTTCTTGAAATTAGCCACTTCCTCCGCTCCTGCAGGTGCTCCATGAGCAAAATGAGTTCCTGCTAACTTTGGACTTAATCCCAAACCAATCGTTGTCTTCAAGATAATAATAACTGGTCTTGTCTGTTTTTCCAACTGAGCAAAACCTTCTGCAATAGCTTCAATACTATTCCCATCAGAAATTTCAATCACATCAAAGTTGTGACCTTTCATCCTTTCTTTTACAGCATCACTACATGAAACACTATAGTCAGCATCAAGAGTTATCCGGTTATAATCATAAATTATAACAAGGTTATCAAGATTATAATGTCCTGCAAAAGAGAGTGCTTCATGGGATATTCCTTCCATTAAACAGCCATCACCAGCTAAAGCATACACCTTCTTTTTAAATAATTCACCAAATCTACCTTCCATCATTTTTGCATGTACTGCCATTCCCACAGCATTTGCAAGTCCCTGACCTAGTGGACCTGTGGTTGCTTCAACACCACATTCTATATGAAATTCTGGATGTCCTGGACACTTTGAATCCAACTGTCTAAATTGTTTTAGATCTTCCAAGGAGATATCATATTCCATTAGGTGTAAAGCTGAATATAACAATGCAGATCCATGACCTGCAGATAATACAAACTGATCCCTGGCTAACCAACAAGGATCGCCTGAATGAAATCTAAAATCAGACGAAAGATATAGGTATGCCATCAACTCAGCACACCCAAGAGGAAGACCAGGATGGCCTGAATTTGCTGTTTGTACTGCATCCAAAGATAACGCTCTAAGCGTCTTTGCCATCAATTTTAAATCCTGTAAATTATCTACCTTTGCCACCATCTTTTCACCCTCATTATAAAGAGTAAAAGATACATCATCATGCGAATTATGCAAAGAATATTTTAGTGCAACTAAGCTGCATCTTTACTACTACGCATTGTCTTTGGGACCTTTAAAGCTGCTACCACCTCATCAATATCAACCGACTTTACTATGTATGGAGTATTTCTCTGATAGGGAAACTTTAAATCAAGATATGTAGGTAAAACATTTGCTGCTCCCATTACAAAGTCAACCATAGCGCGAAAACCTTCTGTTCTAAACATTGGCAAAACTCCAACTAAGGAAGCTATTGTAGTAAAGATATAAAGGCACTGCTGAAATACCCTTAAATTAATCGTCCTATCCCATTTCTTGATTTCCTTCTTCACATTATCTACCTCGGCAAGGAGCTTCTCGTATTCCTCTTTTTTTATCTCTTTGTCCTTTGCAGCCATTTCAAGAATATGTTGTATTAGATTAAATGCAGGTATAGCTGCTTCTACACCAGTTTTTTCTGCATAATTTTCTAAAATCCCACTTACATGCTCTACAATCTCCCGTTCATTTCCCCTGCTGAAGGTCTGAAGTTGAATGTGATCTTGTAACCACTTTTCTGCATTAAATTCTTTTTTTTCTATCTGGGTTGTTATCTCGTCTAATCCAAGTAGATCCCCTACATTATTATGCTGATAGCGATCTTTCATTCTCATAACTAGCTCAATCATTGTAGGAGCCATAAGAACAAAAAATAATACAGGTAATACAAAAGGATTTGCTGCAATAAATGTACTTAATGCACCTAAGCCTATCTTTGAAGCTATCGGAACAATCATCATAAAGGCGCCAATCGCACCCAATAAAAGGGTATCAATCATAAGCTTGACACCCTGAAAATAGGCTTTATTTCCAAATGCCTTCATAGACTCTTTAAAACAAACAGCGGCTACACCAATATTAATTGCACCACCAATAACGCCACATATGGTAAGTGCAGTAGACAACATAGGAATAATCTGCATAACCTTAGAAAAACGACTAAGGCCAGAAAGAATTAAGTACATTGAAGTAAAGACATCACCGCCAACAAGAGCTTTAGGATACTTTTCTGCTAAATTGGCATCTGCAGTAGCAAAATTAGCCTGTTTTTGTGCAAAAACTTCCTTTGCAACAGTAGCTACTTTTTCGGTATCTACCTTATTTTCAACGCTTTGTAATGTTCTGGCGTCGGATACTATAGGATACGATCTAGCCGTAATAACTGAAGACATATTTACCCCCACGTTGTTAAAGCAAGAGCATTATAACATAATAAATTTAATTTGTCAATTATTATCTAATTATCAATCACTTGTGATAAAAAACCCTTATCCTTTCTTCTTGATCGCCTATTGGTGTTTGCCTTTACAACTTCTGTAGACTACTCTTTTAGACCCCTTTTAAAGAGGTAACTACTTTATGAGATAGATCCTTAACCCTAACAGCTAGACCTGAAACTCCGTTGAAAGCACCGAGTGATGTAACTTCACCCATTTTTTTCCCAGCAGAGCTCAGTGAACTTACTACAGTAGGCACAGTGGCTCCTATCACAATATACACTGTGGCATTTGATATTACAGTTGCAGCAAAATCAGGTACAATTGTTGTTAGGTATCCTGATATTGCGTTTACTGCAATTGGAGTTATTAATGGAAGTCCATGAACCATAATTGCTCCTGTACCTGCTAATCCACCGAGCTTAAAAGCCATTTGTTGTGGTGTACTCCCTCTATCACTCAAATAATTAAATAAATCCATAAAACACCTAAATTATTAATAATAAATATAATTGTATTTTAATTAATACTTAATATCAACTTATTAATTGTTTAAAATTAAGTTTTTACAAACTGCAACTGTATGAAAATAAAGATCGAAAGAAAAGTTGGGCTCTCGTATGCTTCTTATTTTAATTAGGGAGTTAAAATGCATACAAAAGAGATTCGAAAAGCTTTTTTAGATTACTTTGAGGAAAAACACCATTTTGTTGCCCCCTCCTCTCTCGTAATTCCCTATGAAGACCCAACTCTACTTTTTACAAATGCAGGAATGAATCAATTCAAGGATGTCTTTCTCGGAGAGAGCAAACTAGAATACTCCCGCTGCTGTTCTTCTCAAAAATGTGTTAGGGTTGGCGGCAAACACAATGATTTAGAGAATGTAGGTCACACCTCAAGACACCTCACCTTTTTTGAAATGTTAGGAAACTTCTCATTTGGCGATTACTTTAAGCAAGAGGCTATCGATATGGCATGGGATTTTAGTGTCAATCACCTTAAACTAGAAAGTGATAAAATTTATGTCTCTGTATATCACACAGATGAGGAAGCCTATGCGATCTGGAAAAAGCATCTCCCAGAAAAAAGAATTGTTAGAATTAGCGGCTCTGACAACTTCTGGTCAATGGGCATGGCAGGTCCTTGTGGGCCATGTACTGAGCTATTTATAGACAGGGGATCTAAATATGGCAATGCTACCTCACCACTTGATGATACTGAAGGTGAGCGCTTCTTTGAATTTTGGAATCTTGTCTTCATGCAATATAATCAAAACCAAGAAGGACGGAAAACAGAACTTCCTAAACCCTCTGTTGATACTGGGATGGGCCTAGAAAGAGTTGTCTCACTAAAAATGAATGTTGACAACCTCTTTGAAATTGACCTATTCCAAGAGTTAATTCATTCGATCGAAAAAATCACACACTCGAGCTATAAAACAAGTAACAAGAAGGAAGCCTATCACGTTATTTCTGATCATATACGTACTCTTAGCTTTGCTATTGCAGATGGCGCAGTACCAAGTAATACAGAACGTGGCTATGTCCTAAGGAAAATCCTACGAAGAGCTGTACGCTATGCAAGACAATTAGGACTTAATGAGCCTTTCTTAGGAAAACTTCTCCCCACTCTAATTGATCTAATGGGTAATGATTATAATGAGCTTAACCTTGCTAAGGATAAGATAACAAACATCCTACATGCTGAGGAAGAAGCCTTCCTTAAAACCTTAAGACGTGGTGGCTCCATTCTTACTAAAATCATTGATACTGCTAAAAATAACAAAGACCATCAGATCTCAGGCAAAGATGCCTTTAAACTCAAAGACACCTATGGTTTCCCTATAGACGAAATTCTTCTACTTGCAAAAGATCATCATCTAGAAGTTGGCCTAGAAACATTTCAACTTCTAGAACAAAAAGCAAAAGACCTCTCAAAAAAAGCGCATAAATCTCATGCTCAGGAGGTCTCCTCCACAGCATACAAAGAGCTTCTTGAAAAGGTTGGCCCTAGTGAATTCAATGGCTATACAGAAAGCAAAGAAAATTCTACCATTCTTGCCATTATCAAGGATGGCAAAGAAATTGAATCATTAAATGAAGGGGAATCTGCACAAATTATACTAGATAAAACCCCTTTTTATGCTGAAATGGGAGGACAGTCAGGTGATATTGGGATATTAACTCACAAGAACTGTAAATTCATTGTCTCTTCTACTACCTCTCCCTATACTGGCCTTATTTCGCACTATGGAAAACTGACCGAAGGTTCCTTGATCCTAGGAGAGCCTATTTGTGCAACAATAGATACAGAAAATAGAAATCTCATTGCAAATAATCATACTGCTACTCACCTTCTACACTTTGCTCTTAGAGAAATTCTCGGTCCACATATAAAACAAGCAGGATCTCTAGTTGAAAAAGAGCGGCTACGTTTTGACTTCTCCCACCGTAATGCTCTTTCAAAAGAAGAACTTTTCAACATCGAAAAGATGATTAATCAAAAAATCTTTGAAAACTCTAGAGTTTCAACTAAAATTGTGGACTATAGTGCTATACAAAATGATCCACAGATCATCCAATTCTTTGGTGATAAGTATGGAGAAAAAGTACGAGTTGTTTCTGTTGGTGATTTCTCTAAAGAATTATGTGGTGGAACACATGTAAGTTATCTCTGCCAACTAGGACTCTTTAAGATCATAAGTGAATCCTCCATAGCATCAGGAGTAAGGAGAATTGAAGCAGTAACATCAGTAAATGCTCTTGAGATAGTATCCTCTCATGACAAAATTCTCCTTGCACTAGAAGGTAAATTAAAAACCTCTAGAGCCAAAATAGAAGCCCAACTTACTAAAATCTTAGAGCAAGGAGACAAGATTAAAAAAGAACATAAAATGATGCGTAAACAGTATTTAGAACAAACAAAAAATGAATTAAAAAAACAAGCAACCCCTTTTAAGTACGGTCAGTATATTGCCAAAAAACTTGATCTCGATAAAGGAGAGCTCTCATCTCTTGCATCTACTCTTGTTGCAGAAATACCTAAAAGCATAATACTACTCTGCTCTGAAACAGAAGGTGCTTGCTTTATTATCAATAAGGTGAGCAAAACTTTGATCGAAAATGGATTAAGTGCAAGAGATTTTATCACAAAATTAGCTCCCCTTGTTGGTGGATCAGGAGGTGGCAAAGAGATGAGCGCTCAAGCAGGCGGCACTGCGCCAAAAAATATAGATACTCTTCTTAAAACCTTCCAAACCCAAATAGACAATCTGTGATCTCTCAATTTCTTCAGACCGATTTTGCTAAGTCTCTTACTAAGCATATTAAAACCCTCGAACCGATAGCTATTGAAAGCCTCTTCCAAGGACCAAAGGCTCTCGTCATGAAGGCTCTACAAAAAGAACTTTGTAATAACATTCTTGTCATTACCTCCGGAAAAGATGAAGATATCCTCTATCAAGATCTAAAATATTTTAATTCCAATGTCTTTTCATTTCCTTCATGGGAACTTTTACTTCATGAAGGACTGATGCCATCACCAGATCTTATGGGATTAAGGCTTAAAATCCTTCATATGTTATTAGATCCTAAAGAGAGTGTAATTCTTCTTACACCTCTTGATGCCCTTTTGCAACGCGTTCTCCCCCAAAGCACACTAGTTGACATGCATTTCCAACTTAATCTTGGTGATACTATCTCAATAGAGCATCTAACTAAAACACTCATAACACTTGGCTATGAAAGGACCAAATTAACTCAGGATAAAGGTCAATTTAGTGTTCGTGGTGGCATTGTTGACATCTTTGAAATTACTGCTAAAGAACCTGCAAGGATTGAGTTTTTTGATGATGATATTGATGACATTAGGCTATTTAATCCGCTCTCTCAAAAATCAGATCAAAAGATCCAATCAATGAATGTACTACCTGCGAGAGAAGACCTTCTTATTAAGAAGAGTGATCAATTAGAATCAATCCTTGATTATCTTGGTGAAAACACTCTGTGTATATTTGATGACATTCTCTCCATCGAGGATAAATATACACAAATCAACACTCAAATTGAAAAAATGCCTAAATTCTATGATCTATTTACTAATGTTTTGCAAGCTACAAAAAAACGCACTATATTCATGGCATCGGAATCTCTATCAAACTTTAGTGAAGCTAACTCAACAGCAATTAGACTATGTAATGAAGTGATACCTGTCAAAACAGTAGTACACCCTTTTATTACAATCGAAGACTACTACACCTCCTCTTCAGACAACTTTAATTCCAGACTAAATGATATCCTTAGTAAGCTTAAACCCGACGAAATCCCCCTCTTTCTATGTGATGATACTACAGAGAAACTACACCTAGAACAAATAGCAAAAGAGAGAAAATGCACCCTTAACATAGAAAAGGGTTACCTTTCTAATGGATTTTCCTGTCTAAAGGCAAATCTAACTGTTATTCCCTATACTGAGTTTACAAAAAAAAGAAAGATCTCTAGAGAAAGTTGGAGGACTACCACCCATACAGATCTATCAGACTTTCACCAAATTGAAATAAATGATCTTGTTGTCCATTTCCATAATGGAATTGGAAAATATAAGGGAATTGAAAAACACACAAATCATCTTGGTATCACCGCTGAATTTCTTGTCATCGATTATGCTAAGGGAGCAAAGCTTTATACTCCTATCTCTGAATCCCACCTTGTCACACGCTATATTGGCTCAGATGATTCTCCTCCACCTCTTCATGAAATTGGAAGTAGCAAATGGCAAAAAATAAAGACTCAAACTGAAAAATCTGTTACGACATATGCGCAAGATCTATTAAAAACTGCTGCTGCAAGAGAGATCAAAGGGGGGATTAGTTATCCAGCAAATAATGCAATCATGCACCAATTCTCTAACCACTTCCCCTACCAAGAAACCTCAGACCAACTAAAAGCTCTTGAAGAGATCTATCGTGATATGGAAAACAATCTTCCTATGGATAGGCTACTATGTGGGGATGTAGGATATGGAAAAACAGAAGTTGCAATGCGTGCAGCCTTTAAAGCAACAGCGCTTGGGGGAAAACAAGTAGCAGTACTTGTGCCTACAACAATACTAGCTGAGCAACACTTTGAAAATTTCATAGAAAGAATGAAGGAATACCCTATAAATATTGGCATTCTTTCTAGATTTCAATCTGCTAAGGAAAACAAGGAAACCCTAAAGAAATTAGCCCTAGGCGGTATTGATATTATTATTGGAACACATCGTCTGATTAGTAAGGATGTGGCTTTTAAAAACCTTGGCCTTATTATCATAGATGAGGAACAAAGATTTGGAGTACGTGTCAAGGAGAAGTTAAAAGGATTTAAGATAGGAGTTGATTGCCTAACTCTAAGCGCAACACCAATCCCAAGAACACTTTATTTCTCTCTCATTAAAGCAAAGGAAATGTCTCTAATCAATTCTCCTCCAGGAGATAGATTACCCATCCATTCCATACTTTGTGACAGAGATGATGGGATTATTAGATCAGCCATACTAAGAGAAATGGCACGCGATGGACAGGTCTTTTTCATTCATAATAGAGTAGAAACAATTTTCGATGTAATGCGCCATATAGAAAAACTTGTACCTAATGCTAATATAAAAGCTGTTCATGGGCAGATGCCTGCAGAGACAATTGATTCGATTTTTCATCAATTTAAACAGGGTGAGGTTGATATCCTAATTGCTACAACCATTGTTGAAAATGGTATAGATATTTCAAATGCAAATACAATACTTATTGATCAGTCTCATCGCTTTGGCCTCTCTGAACTTTATCAACTTCGTGGAAGAGTAGGTAGGTGGAAAAAATCTGCTTATTGCTACTTTCTTGTGCCTCCCAACCAAGAGCTAAAGGAACTGTCCCAAAAGAGGCTAAATGCCCTTATTGACACCTCAGGATTTGGTGGTGGCATCAAACTTGCTATGCGTGATCTAGAACTTCGTGGTGCAGGGGATATTCTTGGCACAAAACAGTCAGGTCAAATTGAAACTGTGGGCTTTCATCTCTATTGCAAAATGCTGAAAAGAACTGTTGAAGCAATGAAAAAGGGGGGTACCCTCTATTTTATGGAAACAAAAATCGAATCTCACTTTATAGCAAAAATTCCTGAAAGCTATATTGCAGATAGCTCAATACGCCTAGAAATATATAATAGACTCGGACAAGCGCATGACAAGCACGAAATTGATGGAATATTTGAAGAGATGATCGACCGTTTTGGTCCCCTCTCTGAAACCTGCTTTTGGCTCTATGCACTCACACTAATGAGAAATTATGCCTCTAAAGAAAGATTCGTATCTCTAAAATTCTTAAGCTCATCGCTTTTAGTTGAAAAGAAGGGATCCTCAACTAAGCAAGCTGAGAAAAAATCGTTTCTACTCCCTCCTATCAAAACTCCCAGGGAACTACTTCTCATCACACTTAAAAAACTCTCAGATGGATTTACTCTACCGTTCCCTGAGCATTTTACAGATCTCCCTCTTCTAGAAGGAAAGTGCAGCTCGAAGCTTTAATCCATAAATCGACAAAGAACCACCATGTTGCAGATCCCCTCCAAAACGAAAGAACCTAGCATGATCATATAGGCAAGTAGTATCACCGCCTAGCATCAATGAAAATTCATACTCATCCTTTCTCTGCATTCCAGTAATAAATGTTCTCCAGCCAATTCCTATATTTGATCCAAGGATGGGTTGCAGTCCATTAATACGTCCTTTATGCATCGTATTACCAATATTTTTTCTTTCAACATTCCAGTGAGAGCCCAATAAAGATAGATCGAAGTCTGAATAAAGGAAGACCCCTCTTCCAAGCATCCACCGTGTATCTAAAGCAAGACGCCAACCTATACCGATAAATTTCTGCTGGTTGTTTATTGCCAGCGCAGTGAAGATATCATTATCAGTAAAATCAAGAGTCTGTTTGCTCAGAATTGCTCTTACGCCATTTTCTAAGAGACAACTAATTTTTTTTGTCAGTTTATAATTTCGTTTTAATGAAATAATAAGATCATTATATTGCATGCGCCATTGAGCTGAGCCATTATCGTAAGGAATAAATACATTCACTCCAATCGCAGTTGAAACCCATGGAATAAAACCATTAATAATATTATCAATACGTACTTGATTTAAATCTGAGTCAAACCAAAGAAATGTATACTCAGCGAAAAAATCCCAGTTATCATGGGGAGTATAAGTGCCAATACCTACAGTAAAACCTGGTTTAATTGCATCACTACTTTCATCTATATATTGAACTTCAGACGTAGTAAATCTATAAGGAAGAAGCTCCCTTAATGCACTATAATTGAAATCAGCATATACGTAACCACCCCACTGATCCTCCTTAAATTCTCTTTCTCTTGTTTTCATGAATGAATCTGCCTCCAGACAGATCAAACCAGTAATTACAAACAAAAACACACACTTTTTCATAATTCCCTCACAAAGGATTTACTATAGAAGTAACTAGAAGCTATGTCAACGACAAAAAAAAAGGGAAGTGTCTTTCAACACTTCCCTCATAAAACTCATATTAATTAGTATCTTACCAATCAAACTGTGCTCTTAGAGATAGACCAGAGAAACTAAGAGATCCATTATGATCTGTCGCTTCTACATCATTCCAGCCAATTAGCTTATTATTCTCATGCCAGTATTGTGTTTCCCATCCAGCTTGAATCATGAATCCATAAGCGTCTTCATCAGCACTATCTAGTGTTGTCTGCCATCTAAGACCAGCGTTAATATCTACTACAGGTTGAATACCATAATGAGTAGCTCTTCCTCTGAGGGCTGTGTCTGTAAGAGCCCCTCCTGCAGTAACAGCTGCATCGTACCATCTATGCTCATCCCATTTAGCAGCTAGTAAGCTTAATACAAAATCGCTAAAGAATGAAAAAGAGTTATCTTCTGTAAAACTCCATGTACAATCAGACGCTGCTCTCCATCCAATACTACTAAATTCCTGTCTCGCTGTATGACGATCTGTCTGGTTACCTGCAGCAGCACCTTGAACTACTTCAACTGTTTGATCATTCCATGCAGCTCTAAGGCCAAATTCACCTTGAAAGTGAGTTTTCGCATGTCTATAGATTGATCTATTTAATGAAAGAAAAACATCATTAAACTTCATTCTCCATTGTGCGTAACCACCAGCTTCATAATTATCGAGAGCAAGTCCTTGCCCATTTGACCAAAGACACAGCTGTCCATTTGTAGCATCATGTCTCATCTGATTATCACTACTGTCAAACCATAACCAAGTATATTGTGCATGCACTCCCCAATTATCATGAGGTGTATTCATGCCAATACCTACCTTAAATCCAGGTTTCCATGATTTATCCCTAGTTATATCAAGAACTTCATAATTTCCCTGCACACCACCTACTACTTGGCTGTTATATTGATAATCTAATCCACCTTGATCAACTGCCCAATAGATGAAGTCAGCATTAATATAGCCACCAGCCTCATCATGTCTTGTTCCTTCTTTAACTCTATGTCTAGCTTCATCACCACCATGTTCAGCGGCATTTACAGAGGTCAACATCAATGCACTAAGTGCTGCTGTCATCCATTTATTGTTTCTATTTAGTTTCATAATCCCTCGATGTTTACTTAAAAAAAATGTCTCAAAAATTAGAGTATGTTTAAAGTAATAACAAACATCTACATTTATCTAAAGTAAAAATTTTATGCCGATCTAGATTTAATTTCTATTCACCTGAAACAAGCTCTTCTTTTCTAGAAAGAAACATAACTCCACCACTTACTGCAACAAGAGTTGCTCCTAATATCATTGAATAACTAATCTCCTCAGAAAAAAAATAAGAAGACAAAATGATTGTGAAAATAATTCTCAAATAACCAAAAGGTGCGAGAAAATTTGCGCCGCAATATTGATGTGCTTTAATAAAAAACCATTGTATGAGAAATGCACTTAATGCCGAGATAATTAGTGTAGCATATATCAGATTCCCTAAAGATTCTTGCTTATAGAGAAGCGCTGTGATTATCAGGCCTGATATCTGATAGATAAACATTGCAATCACATGATTTTCATCCTTGATCTTCCTAGCAGTCATGATTAACAAAGCCCATGATATTGGTATAAAAAAAACTAAGAACGAAAAAGTAGAAACATCAACCTTTATTTCAGGTGCCACAGCAACGTATACTCCCAAAAAGCCAAGAAGTAACGATAAGACTAAACCTGTACTAATTCTCTCCTTCAACCATATTCTTGAAAAAACAACAACAAATAGAGGACTCGAGCAGACTATAATCGTTACTGTTATAATATGTAGATTCATCAGAAAATAATAAAATAAGACCCCGGACAAAACACCCATTAGACCTCTAAAACAATGTAGACCAATCTGATTACTCCTCCATCTGACATTCTTTAATGGACCTAAAAATGGAAGCAATAATACTGATCCAAATAAACAATGGTAAAAGTGCAGATTGATTGATTCCACTTTATCTAATATATAATAACGAATAAATACGGTCTGTGCAGCCGAGACAAAACATGCTAGTAGAAAGTAGTAAAAACCCAAAATACGATTCATTATTTTCTTATAAATACGAATAAATATATAATAAACATAAAAAAGATAATGAAAGCAGAAAATCATGAAATTCAATCTACACTCACCACCGATCAGCTGAAACAAAAATTCTCTAATGGTAAGGATTTAAACAACTATAGGGCCTTTTATTTTGGTAATTGGATAGCAGACCTCTCCCAAGTCATAGATCCTCCAGGCTATGCTGCTGCTTCAAAGGCTGCATCAAACGGAATAGAAAAAATCATCAATACGATCAAAAATTCTATCGAGGAGCTAGCTAGCACCCTTTTTTCAGTGGTGCCTGGTGGATCAAAAATAAAAAAATACTTCAAACCTCTACTTCCTGATATTGAACCCTACTTAAAACCAGCAATTGATTCACTAACTAACCAAATTGAATTTTTCCTAAAATGTCAATCTGACGGAAATAATGGCCCGCTAGCAAAATTCCTTGAAGATGTAGTATTCTTTATCGGCTACTTTAAGTTTTCACATCCAAGCAAACATGAAAAAACTCTTCCTCTAAAGATCTACAGACAGCTATTTAAGGGCAAATCTCCTTCAGATAAAAACCGGCTGTTTAATCAATACTTCCCTTATATGCATCTAGATAGAGGGCGTCAAACAAAAACAACCTATTATCCAGGCTACCAACCTCGAAAGAGACCATTTCGACTAGAAAAAGGGAAGAGGAAAGGCACCAGAGCAAAAACCTTAAATGAAACACTCGATCCAGACCACTATAGCTACCTCCGTGACTACCTTGAAATCATAGCTGGAAAATTTGCATATGTTGATAGACGAATGCAGTCTCATTTTGAACGGGGAGTTAAAGAAGATGATTTTGAATTTTGTAAAACTCTAGCAATCTACGGTGAAGCTATGCATGCCATAGAGGACTTCTATGCTCACTCTAATTATGTAGAGCTTGCAGCATCAACTCTTGGAAAGGATTTTATCAAATCTAGATTCCCACCAAAAACTGGACTCGAAATGATTGACAGAGGATATACAATCTTCAACAAACGGCTTCGCCGTTATGTCTCAGAGCCTTATGAAAATTGGTTGCGTCATCCTAAAGAAGATTGGGTAGTTACTGGATACTTTGACATATCAGATACTCTTATTTCTCTTCTGCATCTCTCAGAAGAAGCCTTTGGTTTTGATGTAGACGACCCTTATCACAAAGCACATAAAACCCACGATCATATTTCAGAAACGGTAACTAACCCAAATAAAACTCTTAATAAGATGAAAAAAAAGATGCGTGAAAGCCTAGATCTTGTTCTTGATGCAGAGGCTGCCATCAAAGATGAAAGTAATGAAACCGCAAAGTATTTCCACAACATATATAAGGATTCAACTCGATCACTTTTTAGACCTGAGCTTTCACAGAAAGCCGCACACACTATTATTAGTCACAGTGAAATTTTAAAACATGCTCCTGCTGAAATACAGCGAGTATTTATCAATATTATTGTTCAAGGGACCAAAATATACAAGGTGGGTTCTTTCACCTATACACTCTATGGTACTATAAAAGAAATTACATCATTTTTAGCCTCACCTATAAAATGGATTCTCTCCTGGCTACCAAAATGGCTTAGAGAAAAAGTTGTCAACTCACTGAAATTTTATGCAAAAGATTGGCTCTATAATGTACTAGGAGGGCAAAATATTGGATCTCACTCTCTTTTAGCAAAAGATCATGGAAATGAGCCTTGTTATGAGTTAAGTCAGAATCTTTCACAAGCCTCACATTATCATCTATCAAAACTTATTCTAAGATGGGATACCCTAAATACACAAAACTATATTGACTGGCTCCATAGCATTGAAGCACTTACAAGGAACCCCTTTCTTAATCAATCGTTGTCCTCACAAATTGTAAAAAGGGATATTCCTGTCACAATTTTTCATGAAGTAAAGAAGGGAGAACAGCTTGATTCAAAAAACCCTAAGTACTCTATCACTAAAATGTATAAACACTCTTCTTTCTATAAAAACCTTCACAACTGGAAGTTAATAGCTGATGTAAACTTCAATACCTATGATCTTTCTATTAAAGAAACACAAATAGTAATTAATGAAACACTAAAGCAACAAAAGCTTGGAGTTAAGGTAAAACATCCAAACTATGCCTTTAAACCAGGAGTCTTATTAAGTATCCCTTACCAAAGAGGATTTGGTTACTTCCTGGAATCAGCCTCAGAAAGTGACAAGTGGTATGCAAAGATCTTTGATTATGGCTGGGAAATAGCAAAAAATGGAAAATACAGACACAAAAAGAGTAACGAAGAGATTTCCTTCTCCATGCCAGAACCTAACTATGTCACAAGAGATGACTCCTACCAAATGGAATTAAGGGGTTTAAAGCTTACAAGAAAGTATAAAAAGCTCTATTCAGTAGAAAATCTAGTAAAATAATGATGTAATAGATGTTTGTGTCCCTCAACTTAGAGTAGGAGAAGTAACTATAGAAGACACAGTGATCAAATCTATATTGTCTTACAAGGATATCCTATGCATTGATCACTCTTAGTCAAGAGAGTTTCAGATAGAAAATCTGCAATCACCTTCCTAGCACCACCTGCAAGCCATAAGCTCCTAGATTGATTAATTTCAGATATTGCCTTAGTAACTATTACCCCAAGCCTCTCTTGTGTGGGCTTACCTTCAGTAGACAAGCTTTTCTTAGCCAAATAAGCAACCACAACTGCCCCACTTCTTCCTAATCCATGTTTACAGTGAATATAGACATCTTCACCCCTAGCAATAGCTATCTCAATCGCATCAACACCCTTCTTAATTATGTCAACCGTAGGAATTGTCTTATCTCTCATTGGAAGATGAGTTAAATTGGCTAAAGGTTTTGATTTAGCCTTACCAAAAATACCAACCTGTTCATATTCCCAATCCTCAACAAGACTTACAATATGTGCACCTTCTGGAATTTTCATATCATCAAATGGAATTCCTCCAAGGAAGAGTTTTGCATCACTCATATTTTGTAAAGGGATTTCATTGTAATACTCTCGGCAATTTCGCATAAATGTAAGAGTAAACTCCGAAATAAGCTTAGAAAACTCATTTTTATGGATAGCTAGAAATGTAAGGTAAACTAACCCTGCAACTACTACCAACGGAGATAACTTAATAGCTCCCACTGTGATTATCGAAATGATAGTAACATGGGCGACAAGCCGAACTGGCCTTTGCAAAACAAGAGGGATATTAAGAGATTTTGTGGCAACCCCTTTAATATCAGCATTTAAGGACCCAGGAGCACCTTGGCAAGATGCCCCAAAAAATGGTAATACACTATCCACAGCCAAAACGGCCTCCTTTTTCCAGGCGTCTTAACTCTAACTTTACATTATATTCATAATAAATTCAATTTTATTTTATTTCTGTGCGCCTAAAATTCTGTAATCCTTTTGATTTGATATAATTAAAATAAAAAAAGGAAATATTATGAAAGCCGAGAATATTGTTAAATTAGCTGTTGTACGCAAAGCAAAAAAGAAAAGAAAAACTAGATTAATCAATACAAAAAATAGTAGCAAACTGCTCAAGGATCGAATCAATAATAAGGAGGAAATCAGAAAAGCCATAAGTGCTGGTACAAAAAGAGCTAAAGCTTTAACAACTCACCTAAAACAGGCTATTGATCGTAATGAGATCACAAGATATCTAGCAGCATATCCTGAGACTAAAAAAGATCTTGAAGTGATAAAGACTGCCCTAGTTTGTCTGTCTTATGACTCCGAAAGAAATCAAGAACAGTTTAAATCCCTTAAAGAGACTTACAACACGTTGGAAGCAGTAGTGAAGGTTAAAGCAAAACCCTCTCTAGAATTGAGAAACGTTCTTGAGGAACTACAAGAAATCCCAGTAGCTATCTCGTCTTTTAAAACAGATAAAGTAAGGACTTTATCACATGTACCGTCAGCTAACATTTTAAAGGAATGGAAATTACTTGCTGATGATGTAAAAAAAACTAGGCTTGCTATAGAGGATATTAAGGCCGCAGAACATAGAATAAAAAAAGAAACTGATTCAACACGCTCTATAGTATTATCCAAGGGAAAAAGAATAACTGGGACTAATGCATTAGCTTATAGTAACAAAATAATCTCAGTAAAAAATATGGTAATAAAAGACTCTCCTATAAAAAGAACTCCACCTAAAACAAAGAAGATTACTACAATATCTGAAGATTACAACGACCCCTACAGAAATCCTATAGCTTCCGCCTCTGCTACAACAAAAACTCTGATAAAAAGCTATAAAATCAGCAGTAGGCTACGAACCCTAGAGATAACAGATATGATAGAAATGAGGCTTCATCAAAAAACCGTCCGCTTTATAAATAAACTAAGTAAAAAAGATCTGGTCTACATACAAAAAATGGCAGACTGGGATCTAATTGAAAAGCTTAAAATACCTAGCCTTGTTATCCCCAAAGCTAAACCAAAACCTCATAAGAATTCTCCAGCTTCATATGGGATCAAGCCAGCAGGTATTGGAGATCTTTTTCTTATTCAACAAAAGCTAAAAAGGTATACCTCTGAAGAAATAGCCCATATAGAAAATGTTCTTGGCACTGAATACAAAACGCGTAAAACAACACGTAAAAAAGAGACGGAAGAAAGCTTTACCTCAGAGAGAGAACTTGAGGTAGATACAGAAAAAGATCTACAAACTACGACTAAATTCTCAATACAAAAGGAAACCGAAAATACTCTTAAAAGTGAAATGGGTTTTAAAATTGGAACATCTGTCAATGCAAACTACGGAGTTGTAGAAGTTGGAGTCAATGCAGAGTTTAGCTATTCCCAAAGCTCTGAGGAATCAACACAAGAAGCCTCCTCATTTATGCGTGAAGTCACAGAAAAGACAACACAAAGCATCGTTGAAAAAAACAAAGAAGTCCTAATGCGAAAAGCTAAGGAGTCTTTCGAAGAGGTTAATGAACACGGCTTTGACAATAAGGCTAATCCTAAGAATTTACGTGGCATCTATAGATTTGTAGAAAAAGAGTACGATAACTTCATGGTTAACTATGGCAAGAGGGTTTTTATGGAATTCATGATTCCAGGACCTGCTGATTTCTATAAATATGCACAAACCATACCAGAAGCATCCTCAGCAGCATTAATAAAACCCAAAAAGCCCAAAATGAATGGTCAAGCTATAGAACCTAACGATCTGAACAAGTACAATTATCAATATTTTATGGAAAAATATCGAGTTGAAGATGTTACTCCTTATCCAGCTAACTATAAAAAATTAAATGCAGCATTGTCCGCAGCACCGGGACCTGACGGAAATATAGATTTTGCAACAGTAGAAGAAAAATTTACAATTCCTAAAGGATACACTGTAACAGGTTGGGGTGGAACATGGAGATGTCAAGGGATCAAAGATTCAGACTTTTTTTGTGATTTTACAGTTGGTGGAAGGAGAATAAGTAGTGGAATGTCTATAACACAGGGTCTTAGTGGTACTATACCAATAACTGCTAGAGGTTGGGCCACAGCCTATGATGTAAACCTAGTCCTTCAGTGCGAAATCACAGATGAGGCTATCACTCGCTGGCAACTAGATACATACCAAAAGATCCTGCGCGCCTATCAAACAAGGCTTGCTGAGTATGAAGAGAAATTAGCTGAAAAAGAGATCAGTGAGGGCATTAACATTGAAGGCGTACCTGAAAGTAGAGCTAATATTATCATTGAAGCAGAACTTAAAAAGCATCTTATCAGAGGTATAACCTTAAACTTTAATAATATAAAAATTGGCAATCAGATCCATTCTAATGAAGTGTTCAATGCAGCAGAATATACAGATAGTCATGGATTCCCCAAGTGGAATGAGGCTGAGCGCAAAAAAGAGGCTCTTATTGTTCAGTTCTTCGAACAAGCTCTAGAAACAGAAAAGATGCAGTTCTTCTTCTATCCATATCACTATTCACATAAGGATGAGTGGGTAGAAAAACTTAAAACTACAGATAACTACCATCTCATGGAGAAGTTCATGAAGGCATCCTATGCCAGAGTACTTGTAGCAATTAGGCCAAGCTTTGTTAAAGCGTTCCTTCACTTCCTATGGACATCAGAAATCTGGATGGGAGACAACCAGCCTCCTCTTATTAACGATGATCTATACCTTGCCATCTATGATGAAATCAAAGCTGACTCTCCTATCAATGAAGATTACTCTTCTCTGGATAAATGTGATGAAACCGCAGATCATCCCTGTCTTGTCGATCAGTGGACATCAAGCTATCCTACTGACTTAGTCTATCTTCAAGATGGCGATGAACTTAACCCTGAAGAATAGGAGAAATACGATTAAAAATGTGTGATCTACTGTCCTAGTAAGAACAATTAATAAATAACTACATTATTAATCTGTTCAATTGAACAAAATCAAGGGATTATTCAGTTTTTCTTATTCAGACTAGCTATTGTAAATTCTATTTGTGGACGAATATCAACAACCTTAAGCTTTTGAGAAAAAAGAGAATTTCCTAGCGTATTTGAAATATAGAGCTTTCGAAGAGCACTTGTTTCAAGTTTTCCAACTACATCCTCCCTCATCAAGGAATGAACAACGGCTGCATTGATCTCTAAAGGGTGCCTTTGTGACAATTTTTTTGCAAGCTCTATTACCGTTTTTCCTGAGGCAATAATATCATCCATGATCAATAGACGCTTATCCTTAAGATCTATATTAGAACTATCACTAAATTCGATGTCATCACCTCTATTCTTTTTAAAAGCACAAAAGGGTTTATGATAATATTGCGCTATAGAGCGTACATAAGAATAGGCACCCTCATCGGGAGCACAAAGAATATCAGCTGCTTTAATCTGCTCTTCAAATAGTGCTTTGTAAATGATATTCTTATCAGTTAAATCAGAACTATGCATATGTATCATTTGAAATGACTCAACCTTCACCCTTTGTAAAAGATCCAATACTATCTTCCCAGAAAAAGCTCCCGCATACTCTTTCTCATTCTGCCTTGCATAACCACAATAACCAACTATTAAATGAATCCTAGCACCACGGCTCTTCAATAAATCAAGCAAAAAAAGCGCTTCAAGTAGATTTTCTGCAGGAGGATTTGTATTCACAAATAAAACTACATCTTGATCTCTGACATCATCTACTATATCAACAAGTAATTCCTTATCATAGAACCTCTTTCTCTTAACTCTCGCTATTTTTTCTGCATCAGAAAGGAGTAGGTGTTGGGCTGCTTGATTTGCAAGTATCTTCATCTTCTCTTACCTTTCGATAACGCATATCCGGCACCAAGACCAATACCGTTCATTGCCAGATCAGATACTTTTGCATACCACCAAGAGTCATTAATAGTATGCTCTAGATAAAATTCAAAGGATTCCCATGCAACAGCTACCAAAAAAGCTGTCCGTATTATACCTGTATAGGGACAAATATATCCAATCAGAGCATACTGCGAAAAATGTGTTATAGACCAACCATCAATATCACCTACTGCTAATTTGGTCTCTAATGGATCCTTATAATCAGATCTTCCTGATCTATACCCCTTATACCCCCAAATTAATGAAGCTGAAACTATAAAAATAAGCAATAATTTTGAATAAACTCTAAAATGTGGAAATTCAGACATTTTATTCTTTATTATAACATAAGAAGGTGAATGCGTTTTTTATCCGAAAAAGTAGTTGAAATTAACCAAACCACTTTTCTGTAAAATGATCAGAATAATCATAAATGGAATGATCCATTTCATTGCAAAATGCCAAACACACCAAAAGTTATATGACGCTCTACTTCCCTCAATAACCTCTGATAAGACTGCCTTCTGATCTAATCGCCAACCAATAAATAACGTTGTAATAAGACCTCCTATAGGAATAATCCATACAGAGACAATATTGTCCATCGTATCTAGAAAATTAGAACCGTAAATGTCCTGCCAACCTATAAAGAATCCACCACTAGCAGCATAAACACTAGGTATACCAAAAATAAATGTTGTACACGCAACTGTTAATACAGCCTTTTTTCTTTCCCAAAAAAACATCTCCATAAAATTAGTGGCAACCACCTCGATAAAAGCTACAGATGAAGTAATTGCTGTAAACACAAAGAGGACAAAAAATAGTATAGCGATCAACTGAGATCCTGGAAGCTTTGTAAATAAAAAGGGCAGAGTCTGAAAGATAAGACCTGTACCAAAACTAGGCTTAGCATTAAAAGTAAATACTATGGGAAAGACCGTGAGGGCTGCAAGAATAGCAATGATAATCAAGGCTCCTGCAACATACAGAGACATCTGAAAAATCTTGTCCTCTTTTTTCATATAAGAGCCATAACTAAACATAATTCCCTGTCCTAAACTTAACGTGAAGAACGCAAGTCCCAATGCCTCTAATACACTACTTAAGTTAAAACTACTTAAATTTGGATAGAAAATAAAATGAAGAGCTTTTGAAAAACCTTCCAGACGCATACTAAAAAATACTAAAATAAGTAAAATAATAAACAGTGACTTTGTCATCACATTTGCCCATTTCTCAATACCCGCCTTGACTCCAGAAAAAACAATTACCATAGTAATTAAAGTGAAAAGAAAGTGCCAAAATAGGCAAATACCACCAGACTGAGAGAGTAGAGTAAATGTTTCCTGAATTTGCACCTGGTTAAGCCCCTTATAGAAGCCTGTGATCGACATTAAAACATAGCTCATCCCCCACCCAGCAACAACACTATAAAAAGACATGATTAAAAATGAAGAAATCACACCAAACCAACCAGAAAGTTTCCAAAAGGGTTTATTGTGAGATAGTGACCCAATCCCAGTAATTGCAGCTTTTTGCGAATATTTCCCAATCAATAACTCACCCATAAAGAGAGGTATACCAATTAACAATACACACAAGATATAGGCTAAAAGAAACAAGCCTCCGCCATTTTGTCCTACTGTGTAGGGAAACTTCCATAAGACACCAAGGCCTACCGCAGAACCTACTGCTGCAAACAAAAAACCTATCTTTGATGTCCAATGCTCTCTAATTACACCCATATTATTCCTTATTAACCAATAGAAAAAATCCCACTCTTCTGTACCACAATCAACATAATAACTGCGGGAATCACCCATCTCACAAAAAATCTCCAGGGTCTATATAACAACGAATAGTCTCCACCTTGAGTAAATGCCTCTTTCATCACAGACTTTTCCATCACCCATCCTACAAAAATCGAAGTGACTAATCCAGCAAAGGGGATCACCCAATTAGAAACTAAATCATTAAGGGTGTCTAAAAAATTCACCCTAAAAATTTGCTGCCATTGGGGAAAGAGATCTGTTGAATATGCCAATGCACTCGGTATTCCACAAATAAAAGTGCATACACTCACCCATATCACAGCTTTTTTTCTCTCTATCTTGTACTTTTCCATAATATTGGTCGCTACTACCTCTATGAGTGGCACAGCAGACGTCAAAGCGGTAAAAACAAACAATGTAAAAAAAAGCGTTGATAAAACCATGGACCCTGGAAGCTGTGCAAATAAATAAGGCAAAGTCTTAAAAACAAGACCAGGACCTGATGATGGAGATAAGTCAAACGTAAATACAACAGGAAAAATCGTCAATGCTGCTAAAATCGCAACACACATTACAGAAGCAACAATGACCGCAGCCATCTTTAATATATTCTCATTTTTTTTAAGATAACTTCCATAACTAATCATTATTCCTTGTCCAAGGCTCAATGTTAGAAAAGCAAGACCCAATGCTTCAAGCATTGATGAGAGTTTAAAACTATTAAAATCAGGATAAAAGACAAAATGCAAAGCCTTAGAAAATCCACTAAGCGTAGTACCGTAAAGAAACAATCCAATAAGAAGTATTAGTAAAATCTTTACCATGATCTTAGACCAATACTCAATACCCTGTCTTACCCCTGAAACAACTATAAGCATAGTGATTGCTGTAAACATAAAATGCCAAAACATGGTAATTGTTCCAGAGTGAGAAAGTGTTTCAAAAACTGCTCCCACCTGCTCTAAACTCTTACCAGCATAAAATCCATTCAAAGACATCAAGACATAACTCATCCCCCAGCCTGCAATCACACTATAAAATGACATAATCACAAAAGATGCAATGATCCCTAAATAACCACCAATAAGCCAATTACCTCTACCTTTTGCATAGGTTGAAAAAGCCCCAAGAGCAGCTCTTTGAGAAGATCTCCCTAGCAAAACCTCAGCAATAAACAGAGGAACACCTATCAGTAACAAGCAAAGAAAGTAAGTAAAAAGGAAAATCCCGCCACCATTTTGCCCTATGACATAAGGGAACTTCCACAAAAGGCCAAGACCAATCGTAGAGCCAATTGCAGCCAACATAAACCCTAATTTGGATCCCCAGTGTTCACGTATCTCTGCCAATTTAGCCCCAACTTCCCAATTTAAGGGTTAAAAAGTAACAAATCCCCTCTATCAAGTCAAGTTAGTCCTGCCACGTGATGCCATATATCTATTACTAATCTAAAAATACTATGTTCTGCCACTATAGTATCCATGCTATTTTTACAAATTTTATTCTAAAAAACCCTGTTAATTAGTTCTTCTTATATACACTACGATCACATAAGCCTTTCGATCTAGCATCTATTAACTGATTGGCTCTTTCAATCATCAGCACACCTAAATCGATATGTTCCTTCATGAACTTTTCAAATACAGACTGCGCCCTTTTTTTTGTCTTTACCCCATTTTTATCTAGAGGTTTATCCGAAACGAGTAATAGTGCTGAAAGCGATGTTTTTCTTCGATAACATGCGCAAAACAGGGTGGCACACTCCATCTCTATTGCCTGAGCTTTTGATTGCATCAGCCGCTCTTTAAATGGTTTGTTAAACTCCCAAAATCTCATGTTTGTTGTATAGGTGATTCCTATATGATGATTCTTCTTCTTTTCCTCTAAAATCTCAGAAATCGCCCTATTCACCAAAAAATTGGAAAGCGCTGGCACCTCAGGAGGGAAGTAATGATTAGATGTTCCTTCATCACGGATACTAGCAACTGGAACAATATAGTCACCAACCTTATATCTACGCCTTAAACCTCCACACATTCCAAGCAAAATGCAAGATCTCAAAGGTAGGAATGAAGTTAAATCTATAGCCAATGCTGCTGCAGGAGATCCAATCTTAAAATCGAGCATTGTCACCCCAACTTTTTTTGCATGCACAACCTTAAACATTGAACCCTCAAAAATTTCAACATCATTTTCTTTAGCAAAAAATTCCACATAGGTTGGAAAATTAGTAAAAAGAATATTTGGTTGAAATAATTTAGGAGAACACCCTGAATATCTTTCGAGAGTTTCAAGAGCAAACTCCTTTTCAGTAATATCACCTTCTACTTCAAAGCCTACAGCACCGTACTGAGGCTGCTTATAGAAAAGATAATTATTATCATGCTCTTTTGTCATCTCTTACCTATAGCAGGATCTATAAATAAAAAAAAAGGATTGAATAAGAAACTTTTCTCCATATAATGTTAATAAATAATAAAGACCTTGTTATGGTGTTCCCCGTCCTCTTTTCACTTCCGGAAAAAATATACTCTGTAAGCTCTAACTACCTCCAGGATGCACCTATTGAGTGTACCCTAGTCCTGACAAACCTCACCTTTGCCATCACCCAACTAGCTCTTTCAATCCTCAAAGGAGCTCTCTACTCTTCAGCAATTTGGCTAGTCATTTCTCTTAGCCTATGCTACTTTACCTTCAGACTCTATGAAGCTAGAAATATTGAATCAATTAAGGAGATCATTCAAAAACTTGAAGAAATTACAGGTGGGTTTGAAAAATTTATATCCGATGCTACAATGGCCTTTAATGATCAAAAAAAAATCGTCTCTTTAGAAAACACTCGCCTGGAAGGCCTTCACACAACATTAGAATCCACTCTAAGAAAAATAAATGATCTTAATGAACTTCACTTAGATACAAAAACCTATCTCCAGAAACACCTTAGAGAACTAGAAAAAATCCAAGGAGAACTCGCTGCAACAACGAAAATGCAAAGAGATATCCTTGCAAGTATTCAGAGCGAAATTCTTGGACTCAAGCAAGCAAGGAGTGCTCTTGAAAAGGCGTATCCCAACCCTGATATCAACAGGTTAGCGCAAGAAATTTCCCCTGTTTAGAAATATATTTTTACTCCTAAAGCTAATACGGGACCAAGAATACTTGCCTCTAATCCCACATTCTTATACCCCAATGTAAATGTAGGGACAATCACAGGTTGTATGCGTACACCTCTTGCTTCAGGCCTTATATCAAAAAACACATATCCATTAAATAACACTCCAAATAAAGACTGTGTCTCTAAAAAAAGACCTGATGGATGCTCCCATTGATAATACCAATAAAATTTACCCAAACCATAGGTGATCCTATCGAAACAGTTCCTAAAACACAATACAGCTAGACTATCAAATTTAATAAGAACGGATGGAAAATATTCAATACCCTCACGTGATTTTTTGTTAACCACATGTATAGCATAACTACCGATAGAAATACTATTTTTGGAAGCCGCTGCGCTTCCAGTATTAAACAAACAAATGAAGATAAATATAGTGAGCGTTCTAAATAAACTGACCAATTTCACCTAGAATTTAACTATTTAAAAGATTACTATAAGTACATCAATAATTAATAACATCTTACAAATGGTAAAACTTCACGATCTAAAATCGAAGAATTTCCTTGTGCTAGGATTTACAGGTGCATCTGGCTCTGGAAAAACAACCCTTACAAAAAAACTCCAGACAGTACTAGATGAAGATGTTGTCATACTTTCCCAAGACAACTACTACAATGATCTATCCCACCTGGCACCTGAAAAAAGAAAGGAAGTAAACTTTGATGATCCAGCAGCAATTGACTTTGATTTCCTTATAGAGCACCTTCAAATACTGAAGGATGGCCTATCTATCGAACAACCCATCTATGATTTTACAACACACACCAGAAGTCCAGAAACAGTTAAAATCACTTCTAGGCGCATTGTGCTTGTTGAAGGATCTCTTTTATTTGCAGTTCCAAGGCTTAGAAATATACTAGACATGAAATTCTTCATTGATGCGGACATGGATATCTGCTTACTGCGCAGAATTGAAAGAGACCACCATGAAAGAAAACGTTCATTTATCGAGATCAGACAACAGTACCTTAGCACTGTGAGGCCTATGTTTTTAAAATACCTAATCCCCAGCAAAATCTATGCCGATCTCATCATACCTAATGCTAGACATGACCTATTGGTTCTCGACTTTATCAGTAAACAACTGAGTGAAATGATAACATCCTCTATACATTGCCCCAACTGTCATAAAGAAGAGATGATAAAACTCTAAATCCATAAAGTGACATTCCACTGTAACTAAATTCAAATAGAAATTGCTAAAGTATGATTAAACTCAATAAAAATAAGGAATAGGAAATTCCCTTGTAGTAATAGGCACTTCTTAATCACACCTAAAACTACCCCATTATTTAAAAACAATTGAGCCATTAAATAATCATGCCATTAATCCTAGAAAACCTCTACAAACCAAAGCTTCTACCGTCTATTCAAATGCTCCATAAGTGCTTTTCCTGCTTTAAAGGAAACTGCTCTACGTTCAAGTATCCGTACAGCTTCACCTGTTCTCGGATTACGTCCTATTCTTGCAGCTCTTTTTTTTGCTTCAAACTTTCCAAATCCTACCAATGTTAGGCTACCTCCAACCTTTACAGTATCTTTTATTGTATCAATCATAGCATCTAAAAATTTTTCTGTATCTTTTTTGGATAGACTAGATTTTTCTGCTACAGCAGCTATTAATTCACTTTTATTCATATTAAACTCCTTTTTTTTATTTTATTTTTATTATACAACTAATGGCGATATTTTATTCTGCCTTTAGTAAGATCATAAAGGCTTACTTCAACTGAAACCTTATCTCCCTCTAAAATACGAATTCGATTCATACGCATTTTACCGGACAAATGTGCCACCAACTCATCGCCATTTTCTAATGTTACCCTGTAATGAGCGTTACGAAGTTCCGCTACTACCACACCTTCAAACTCTAAAAGCTCTTCTTTTGCCATAAATACCCTTTTTTCTTTATTATAACAGATTCTGTTCAATACACCTCTTTTGCTCTTCCTGCTAATCGAACTGTTTTAGATAATGTCACCAACTCTTTAACTTTAAAATTATGGGGAAAAGCTGCTAAACTGTGATTGCTTTTTAAGGAGCAACACCCCAAAATAATATGAAAAACCTGAACAGGATTGACTATGGACATAGCAGCTTCAGCAATTAAAAATGGAACGAAACTTGAAATCAATAATGAACCCTATAACTGCCAAGAGGTACAATTCGTAAAACCTGGTAAAGGTCAAGCCTTTGTTCGCTGCAAGATCAAAAATTTAAAAACTAAACGCGTTGTAGAAAAAACATACAAATCTCACGAAAAATTGCAACTTGCCGATGTCGAAGAAACAAAAATGCGCCTTCTCTATGTGGATAATGATGATGCTCATTTTATGGATGATGACACCTATGACCAAATAGCTGTTTCCCTCGAGCTTCTAGACGATGTACGCTTCTTCTTTTTAGATGAGCAAGTCTATGATATACTGCTCTACAAAAACAACGTAATCGGCTGTTCTCCTCCAAATTTCCTAGATTTAAAGATTACTGAAACAGAACCAGGACTTAGAGGAGACACAACAGGAAAAGTACTTAAACCCGGCACAACTGAAACAGGAGGAAAAGTACAAATACCACTCTTTATTGAAGAAGGTGAAGTTATTAGAATTGACACTAGAACTAACGAATACGCAGGAAGATCGAATTAAGACGCAGCATATTATTGCACGCTCTGAAATGCTCAAAAAAGTACGCTCTTTTTTTGACAAAAGGAAATTCTTCGAAATTGACTCGCCCTGTCTGCAAAGCTATCCTCCTATTGATGCCTTTATTGATCCTATAGCTACCGATAGTAGGCATTTTTTACATACATCTCCCGAATATGCTCTTAAAAAAATACTTGCCTCCTTCCATCAACACATCTATTTCCTCGGGCACGTCTTTCGCAAAGAGGAAGATAGCCCCCTACATCGAGAAGAATTCACCATGATCGAGTGGTACAAAATTAATACTTCAGAAAAAGAATTTTTAGACGAGGTGTGTGAGCTGCTCTATCTATTCCTTCCTACAAAAGAATATACCCTCTCTTCATACCATGATCTTATTCAAAGAGATCTAAAACATACTCCTCCTGACTCAAAGTCTTGGACAGAGCAAGAAAAACGCCACTATCAATTCACAACTCAAATTGAACCTCATCTAGGCAACGGTAAAATTGATGTGATCACAAATTTTTTCCCTGAAGATGCCCTGCTTTCTCAAATTCTCACAGAAAATGGTAGAGAGGTGGCCAAAAGGTATGAGTTTTTCTATGATGGCATTGAAATTGGTAACGGCTTTCTTGAGCTTAGAGATCCAGAACAACAACAACTTCGCTTTGAAGAGATCAATCAATTGCGAAAAGACTCAAATAAAACTGATCTTCCTATTGACCCGGAATTTATCAAATCTATTGCAAAAATCCCGGATAATACCTTCGGTATAGCTTGCGGTTTTGACCGATTATTTATGCTCAATCAAAAAATTTCACATATTCAATCTGCTACTCACTAATAAATTTCTGTTTTATAGGAGGAATGTAAAGGATACATCCTTCCCGCTCCAAAACATTTAGTTGTTACCTTTAGAATCGGCGGTGCTTGTCCCCTCTTATGTTCATGCTTAAATATTCTTCTTATAATATGATCCACCTGTTCGGCTGAATAATTATTCTCATTTACAATCTCTTCTAAAGTTTTATGCTGTTCCACATATGCCTCAATCACCCTATCGACAATCTCATATGGTGGCAATGTTTCATCATCATACTGATGATGCCTTAATATTGTCGTTGGAGGCTTTTCAATTGTGCGCTTGGGTATCAATTCATACTCACGATTGATCCAATGAGCAACACGATAGCACTCTGTCTTTACAAGATCTCCAATCACAGAAAGAGCACCTATAGCATCTCCATATAGCGTCGTATAACCTAGTGCAATCTCACTCTTATTTCCTGTATTTAAGACCAACCCCCTACACTTATTAGCCAATGACATAAGAAGAACTCCCCTAATCCTAGCCTCTAAATTCTCTAGAGTAATATCATCCTTTTGAGCTCGCGTATTTTCATACAGGTGCTTTTCCATTAGAAATGTAGGCTCCAACTTCTCCTTCAAATGTTGAAATGTTGCATTAATTGGTATTTCCTTGTAATCGATCCCTAAATTCTCAGCTAGCTTAAAAGCATCTTCTCTGCTCTCTTTGCTCGTATTCTGTGAAGGAATATGAACCCCTATAATATTCTCAGCACCTAATGCATCGCGCGCAATAGCGGCTACAATTGCAGAATCTATTCCCCCAGATAGACTAACAATAGCTGTTTTCTGATTAGATTTTTTAAAATAATCACGCACACCAAGCCTTAGTGCTGCATAAAGATCATACATTTCATCATGGTTATAAGAGATGCCATATGGTTTCTTTTCAGTATCAATAACCATCTCATCTTCAACAAAGCCTTTTGCAACCTGTCTTAATACTCCATTCTCATCTAAATAGAGAGAGTATCCATCAAAAATTAAGGAATCATTCGATCCCACTTGACAAGCATAAACAATAGGACATTTTAATGTTTTTGTCACAGCTCGACACACTTCCACCCTTTTATCTACCTTCTTTGTAATAAAGGGTGAAGCAGTTAAATTTACCACAATATCAGGTTTATAGGTCACAAGCTCCTTTACAGGATCTAATTGATAGTTCGTTCCTGAAATTTCATATCCCGCATGTTGCCAAATATCCTCACAAATTAATACAGCAACTCTTTTCCCATTAACTAAATATACCTGTGCACTCTTGCCCCTTGCAAAATAGCGCCTTTCACTAAAGACATCGTAAGTTGGTAGAAGACACTTATCATAAACACCAAGAAGCTTCTGATTTTGAATCACAGCAGCACTGTTTAGTAAATCTTTTTCCTCATAATTAGGATTTCTTCTTGCAAATCCAACAATCACGACAACATTCTTAGATGCCCTTACAATTCTATCTAACTCCTTTTCCATTCCACTAATGAATGATTCATGAAGGAAAAGATCTGCAGGCAAATAACCACAAATTGAAAGCTCTGGAAACACTATCATCTCTGTATCAGTATCTCTATAACGCTCAATTACATCTATGATCTTATCTGTATTGCCTGTTAAATCGCCAATTTTAGGATTAAGTTGTGCAAGTAAAATTTTCATAGGTTAACTCCCAAAATCATCTAATATTATTAACTCTCTATCCACTCCGTATTCCTTTAATAGCTGCATAACAGAAGAATTATGCGCTGGAGGACCGCAAACATAATAGAGCTTCTCATCCGGCTCCTCATGTTTAGCTTCTAACTTATCCAAATAACCGATTTTAAAGGCTTTGTACAGAAAATTTGTTTGTACTGGATCATCCTTATCCCACCCTTCACTTTGAATATCCTCCTTAGCTGGTTCAGAAAGAACAAGTTGGTAAGAAAAATTTGAATAATTCTTCTGAAGAAACTTAAATTCACTCTCATAAAAGTTCTCTTTTAATGACCGTGCACCATACCAAAAAGATATTTTTCGTTTAGATTTTTTATTAAGCAATAGATCAGAAATATGAGAGTAACCAAAGGACATGCCAGCACCACCAATAAGAAAAACAACCTCCCTCTCATCATAAATCATATGGGACTCACCAAATGCACCTGACATATCCACTAAATCGTTCTCTTTTAAGGAAAAAAGAAAACTAGATCCCATACCCCAAGGAATTCTATGATCCAATTTTCCATTTTTTAACAGTGGTGGGGTTGCAATCCTTATAATAAATTTTAAATAGCGGTCCTTTGGGTGCGTGCCACAAGAATATGCTCTAATTATTTCCTCGTCTAAATCAAATTCTATCTCTTTTCCAAACATCCCATATTTTTCCCAATCACTATAATACTTGCTCTCCATTGTTGCCTTCCAATCCTCGGTATTAGTCTTAAAACCGGGAATCTGAAACTGAAAATAATCACCAGGTATAAATGCATGACCATCTACCTCAGCCACCTCAATAATCAATTCCTTGATAAAGGTAGCTACATTATTATTTGAAACAACCTTACCTTGGAACACCTGAGCATTATTTGTTGTGTCCAGTTTAATATCAATATTCTCTCTAATACGATGCTGACAGGATAATCTCCATCCCTGACTTAACTCGCGTATACTAAAGTGCGCCTTATCAATTTCAAGAACTTCTGCCTCCTCTGTCACAACCCTCACCTTGCAGGTTGCACAAGAACCACCACCACCACAAGCGCTTGGTACTGAATGACCATTTGAGGATAAAAACTCTAATAAGTTCTCACCTCGGGGAGCCTCAAGTGGAGAATTGTCATTGATTCTTACTACGCAGCTCCCTTTAAGCATGATCTTATTTTTTGCAAAAAGGATAAACAAAGCTAATAAAATACCGATGGCTATAAAGATTAAACTAGAAATTATTATAACAGTCATCATAGATTCTAAGTCCCTCTTGTCTATTTAAACAGTTTATAGTACCCTGTCTTCTCTAATAAATGCTTATTAACTGAAACTACACGATTTCTGTATAAAAAAAAAAGGATACATTATGAGCAGCGATACAGCTACACTATCCAAATCACATGAGCACTGGACAGGGAAAGTTGGATTTATCCTCTCTACTGCGGGCTCTGCAATCGGTCTTGGAAGTCTATGGCGCTTTCCTTATATTGCGGGTCAAAATGGAGGGGGAGCCTTTGTCATTCTGTATCTTCTATTTACCTTTATTATTGGTGTACCTGTTTTTCTAGCAGAACTAACGCTTGGAAGAAAAACCCAAAAAAGCTCACTTGCTGGTTACTCTAAACTTACCAAACCCTCTTCAAACTGGAGACTTTTAGGGTGGGTAAATATCCTTACCTGCGCTCTAATCCTATCCTTTTATGGCGTTGTTTCCGGCTGGTGCTTAAGCTATACACTAATGTCTCTTAATCAATTTTCCCTTGGGAAAAGCCCTGAACAAATCAGAGAAGTGTTCACAATACTCTCCTCATCTCCTGGAATCTCCCTTCTTTGGTTTGCCCTTTTTCTCATAATTAATGGTGGCATTATAAATAGCGGTATTCGAAAGGGGATTGAGCATTGGAGTAAAATCCTTATGCCAGCACTTTTTATCATCTTAATAGCCATGTTTTTCTATAGCATTACCCTAAGTGGCTTTGGTGAGGCTGTTAGATTTGTGTTCTATCCAGATTTTTCAAAGCTCTCTGGTGGAAGCGTTCTCAATGCCTTAGGAATGGCTTTCTTCACACTAAGTGTTGGCCTCGGTATCTTAATCACTTATGGAAGCTATATGCGCCCAAAGGAGAACATCCCCTATAACGGTTTTTGGATTACACTTATGACCGTTTTTGTCTCTTTAATGGCAGCTCTTACAATCTTTCCCATCGTATTTACCTATGGGATGGAGCCAACAGCAGGATCTGGTCTCGTCTTCCAAACACTACCCATTATTTTTGCTAAGATCCCCGCAGGACTATTAATCTCTACAGTCTTCTTTGCTCTCCTTCTTTTTGCTGCTCTAACATCAACCATCTCACTTTTAGAAGTACTCGTTGCCAATATTCTAGAAAACTATTCATGGTCAAGAGCAAAAGCTACCACATTTTCAACCCTCCTAATCTTCATCATAGGCATTCCTTCAGCCCTTGCAGGATCTAAAGCCCTTTTCCCTACGTGGTCTGCAATCTATGGAAAAGACTTCTTTAGCACAGTAGATTACCTTACTGCAAGCTGGTTAATGCCACTTTCTGGCCTTTGTGTAACTATCCTTGCTGGATGGAAGCTCAAAAAGTGTGTGATGATTGATGAGTTTTCCATGGGAACAAATAATAAATGGCTTGGACCATTGTGGTATTTTCTACTTAAATGGCTAGCTCCTCTTGCTGTCATTGTAGTTATACTGCAAGAAGCTGGAATACTTAAATTTAACTAAATTTTAAATAAAGGATAAAATATGTCAAAAGGCACACTTAAAATTCATAGTGAAAATATTCTTCCTATCATTAAAAAATGGCTCTATTCAGACAAGGATATCTTCATCCGAGAACTCGTTTCTAACGCAACCGATGCTATCTATAAACTCAAAGTTCTCTCTGATGAAAATAGTCTAAATATTGATGAAGGATCATATAGAATAAATATTGAGCTGAATAAGGAAGAAAAATGGATTAAAATCACAGACACAGGAATCGGGATGACAAAAGATGAGGTAAAGCAATATATCGCCCAACTCGCCTTCTCTGGTGCTGAAGAATTCATGAAAAAATATACATCTAAAGATGAAAAAGAGCAGATGATTGGTCACTTTGGATTAGGTTTTTATTCTGCCTTCATGGTCAGCTCAAAAGTAGAAATCTCCACTCTTTCATACAAAGAAGAAGCAACTGGAGCCTTCTGGTCTTGTGATGGTTCATCGTCATACACTATCAAAGACGATAAAAGAGAAGAGCGTGGTACAGAAATCACCCTTCATATTAATGATGAAAGCCTTGAATACCTTGAAGAAAGTAAATTTGAAAAAATCCTAAGCACCTACTGTAGCTTCCTTCCATACCCAATCTTCCTTGGAGACAAGCAGATAAATAGCCAGGATCCACTTTGGCTCAAGAAACCCTCAGAATGTACTGATGAGGAGTATCTGGATTTCTACAGAAAACTCTATCCAATGGAGCAAGATCCTATTTTTTGGGTACACCTTAACGTAGATTATCCCTTCCACCTTAAAGGTATCCTCTATTTCCCAAAAATTGATCCACGCTTTGACTTCCAAAGCTCTAAAATAAAACTATTCTGTAATAGAGTTTTTGTATCCGATAACTGTAAAGATCTATTCCCAGATTACCTCACTATTCTTAGAGGTGCTATCGATTCTCCTGATATTCCGCTTAATGTATCTAGAAGTTACCTACAAATGGATTCTACTGTGAGGAAGCTTTCTACGCATATTGCCAAGAAAATAACAGACAAACTCTCCACACTTCATAAAAATGATCTAGAGGCATTCAAGAAATATTGGCCTGAGATTGAAATGATCATTAAACTTGGCATGATGCAAGATGAGAAGTTCTATGAGCGCGCAAAAAATTTCCTCCTTTGGAAGGTTGCAGGCACAGATGAGCACATTACGGCAGAAGATGCAATCGAAGCTACTAAGGATATTGTCAGTGGAAAAGTCTTCTATACACAAGAAGATAATGAGAACTCATCTTTTCTTAAACTCTATAGAGAAAAAAATCTGAAAGTTCTTCTTGCTAAAGGCCCTCTGGATAACTCCATCTTCAACTTCCTAGAAGGAAAATTAGAAAAAACTTCATTCCAACGGATAGATGGTGCTGTAGAAGAAGCTCTTCTAGATAGTTCCAAAGAGAAAACCCTCCTAAATGCTGATGGGAAATCTGAAGCTTCTGAAATAGCTAGTTCATTCAAATCTATTCTCGATCTGGAAAATGTAGATGTAGAAGCAAAGAGCCTCTCTTCTACAGACCTTCCTGCATTTGTTATGATCGATGAGAAGGCAAGACGAATGAGAGACTATCTTTCAATGACCCAAAAGGAAATACCTAAAGAATTTATGGGCAAGCAGACCTTAGTTATTAACACTAATAATGCTCTTATAAATTCAATTTCAAAACTACAGATAAAAAATAAGGAGATGACACAATCATTAGTGCGTCAAATTTATGATCTCTCACTCCTTTCTCAAAAAGAGATGCATCCAGAGTCTATAAACTCCTTTATTTCACGATCAAGTGAAGTGATGGAAAAATTAGCGCTGATGGCATCAGAGTCCTAGTTGATCAAATAAGCAAAATGTAGCCTAGGCTACATTTTGCTTCTCATTTACACTTTTCATATCCTCACTAACATGACACACACTATTATCACGATTAGTATTCTTTTCTTTCGAAACAGTGAGCACACTCTCATCAACAGCGACACTGCCCTTAGAAGTAGGAGTGGACTGAGACATAAAATAATTTAAAACAAAATCAAAAGACTTCTTGGATAGAGCTGCCAAAGTACCCGAAACCAATTGCTTCGGTTTGGCATACTTCTTACAACCTCCCCTTCTCCAAGTCCTATAATCCCCTGCAAGCTGATCTAAACGAACATGAAATGATTCTTGGTAATTCACCGCCTTATCAACAGATAGTCTCTGATTTTGGCCAATGATAGTAAAAAGCGTCCCCTTAATTACTTTTTCCTGTCTAAGCAACTCACGCTGATCGTCTTGAGTGCTCAAAGAATACAGTTTTTGTTCAAACATCTTTATAAAATCTGACACTAACATCATAAAACCCTTCGTTTAAACTACACTCAATGACAACAAGTGTAGGTTCACGTATCACTCGTACGCAATATAGGTTCTATTTAATTAATTATATCAATTAAATCAATAATTAATTATTAATATTATTTCAGTTAATTAAGAGGTAATTGATTTATCTATTAATTAGAGCTATCTAGTACTTCTGTAACAGATGCTTTTATCATTTCAAGTTTTGATCCATCAATATTTTGTACAATAACTGTATTATCTTTGATTTCAGCAACTTCAGCAACAATACCCATCGCTGTCACCTTATCACCAACCTTCATTCCTGATCTCAAATTATGCATCTTTTTTCTTCTTTTCTGCTCAGGTCTCCAGATAAGGAAATATCCAAATAAAATTAAAATACCAAACATTATAAATGTTTGAACCATATTTTGTTCCTGTGCTGCTGCTAAAATAAATCCTAACATTGTAATTCCCTCTGTAAAATAGATATCATAATGACCACATTATACGAAATCAACCGATCTTCTACAAGGAATCTCTTTTAGGAACTCATAATTACCATCTTTTCATCAGATTAGTTTCTGTGTTTCTAAAATTCAAATCCGTATAGGTTTTTAAAAATAAGTTTTTTAAGAACTACAAAAAGAAAAGAGAATTGTCAGGAACGCAAGGTAAGGTAAATCATATTTTCAATATGCGGTGTTCTTGGAAACTGATCAAATGGCTGTACTTTCTCTATAACATAACCTCTATCTTCTAACTGTAAGATATCCTGTTTTTGGGTTTTAGGATTGCATGATACATACAGCAGCTTTTCTGGCATTAACGCAAAAATAAATCTTATAATATCATCAGAAAGACCTGACCTAGGTGGGTCAAGAATAATAACATCAATGCACAAATTTTCTTCTAATCTTTCCTTTGCAAAAACTGTAGCATCCTCCCTTATAATCTCTATATTTGTTAATTGATTTCTTTTAACATTTTCTCTTGCAGACCAGACAGCATTTGCATTAATTTCTATTCCAATCACTTGTTTAACATATGGAGCAAAAGCTATAGCAAATGTTCCAATACCGCAATATAAATCAAGTAGAGTCATTTTATTATTAGGCTGCACTAAATCCACAGCTAACTTTAACATCTTCTCTAAAATAAGAGTACTTGGCTGAAAAAAGGATTGAGGTGCTATCTCAAGTTTTAAAATAGATTCCTTAAGGTGAATCTTCTCTTCTATAACATCTCTTCCAGCAAGATGCATCTCAAAGAACTTTGTCTTTGTCCTCTTCTGAAGAACCTGAAGAATCAGATAGACAGATGTATCTGCATCAATCGCTGCAGCTTCCTTAAATCTCTCAATCTCTGCTTGTTTCATACCCCAATCACTATTACCAGACACTGTTAACACGACCATCTTCCCAGATGTATAGGTAGACTTTCTAATTGTGAGATTGCGCAGTGTGCCTTTGTCTGATCTATAGTGATAAGCCTTCAGGTTACATTCATGCCACCATTGGTATACACGCTCCTTAATCTCCATTGCAATAGGGTCAATCAAAGAACACTCCTCTATATGCAGGAGCTTACCTTTACCATGTACCTCATAAAGTCCTAAGTATTTATTCCCTCTGCGATCCTCTGCAAAAGAAAACTCCATCTTAGATCTATAGTGTGTAAGTTTATCCAGATGAACTATCGAATCAACCTTCTGATCTGGATACAAGTCCTTCACCTTAGAGTGCTTATACTTTAATTCTTCAATATAATCTAGCGTTTGAAATGTACACCCTCCACATTTTGAAAAATGCTTACAGGTAGGTTCAATCCTATGACAGGATCTTTCTAATACATCCTCTAAAAACGCGATTTCTCTTTTCTTCTTCTTAATATAACGATCACTTATCTGGACAACCTCTCCAGGATATGCGCCTAGTACCTCTAACTCTCTACTTGTGTCTGAAATTCCAAAACCCTTATCTGATAAGGACTTAATCTGTACTAATGGGGATCTATCCATGTAACCTCTTTTAAGGAATATAAAAAGTATCCTCTAAGAAAAGATTATCCACAATCAATTATATTTGTACGGATGCTAATTCCTCTAAACTATCCTCTTCAACAGATAATCGCCTAAACTCTAGAGCTATTTTACTAAATTTAATCGTATTAATACGTACTCGTTGAGCTGCTGATTTATTTCCTCTTTTAGATTTCGCTAAATCAAGCTGAATATTTTCAAGAAGATCACTCATCTGTTTAGTAACATCTAATAATTCCATATCCCCTCACAGGAAATTTGTATAGCCACCCTTTTTCCTTTCTGATAAAATGGATTTAAATATTCTTCAAGTTTTTTTAATTAATTAGGGTAATTTGTGACCAATATATTTTTCATTAAAGGTAATTTCATCAAAGAAACTGAGGCTTCTCTTTCAATACAAGATCTTGGTTTTCTTAGAGGTTACGGCGTCTATGACTGTTTTAGAACATACAACAGAATTCCCTTCTGTCTAGACCTATACATTGATCGCTTTATTTTATCTTCAAAAGCAATGCTTCTTGATTCTCCGTATTCTAAAAATGAATTGCGCTCCATCATTGATCAACTTATTGATAAAAATCCAACAGAAGAACTGATATTTAAATTGATATTAACAGGTGGAGATTCTACTCATATTCTTCCTCAAGATAAGCCAGCATTATATATATTTGTCTCTCACGTAAAATCTTCTTCAGAACAACCAAAACCTCTAGGCATTAATCTCATTACATCAAATCATCTCAGGTCAAACCATAAAGTAAAATCACTTCAATACGCAAATGCCATCATTGCTCTTAAGGAAGCTAAAAAAGCTAATGCCAATGATGCTCTTTACTGTAATAACAACAATCACCTTCTTGAAATAACTACAGGAAATTTCTTTGCAGTAAAAAATAAATGTCTCTTTACGCCCAAGGATGAAATCCTTCCTGGTATTATAAGAAATAGTATATTGGAGCTAGCCCATTCCTTAAAAATAACTACAAAAGAAGGACCCATTCATTATGATGATATTCAGAGTTTTGATGAAGTCTTTATCACATCAAGCCTAAAGGAAATCACTCCTGTTAATAAAATTAACCAACATGTCTACTCAAAAAATAGACCAACCACACAGATCCTACAAAAAGAATTTAATAATCTTACTCAGAACTTACTCCTGCACGCTTAAGATCCCATGTAAGACCAACCTTACTTAGCATAAAAATCACCCATTTTGCAGGATCATAGTGAAACCATCTAATTCCATTTCTATAATCTAATGGGTATGTGTGATGATAATTATGATAACCTTCACCGAATGTAAATAGAGCTATTAAAAAATTATCAACAGCAGTGGTAGAATCTTTATGTGATTTAGATCCAAATGTGTGAGCAAGTGAATTAATAAACCATGTACAATGATGAATAAGAAAAATCCTAAGTACTATAGGGATAAGGAAAGCTCCCAGGTAGTCTCCAGTTAACAAACCAAATGCTACAAGGATTGCACCATTTAATATAAATACCAGATGAGTATAGTATTTATGATGCATCATCACTAACTTATTCTTTAGAAGATCAGATACTAATTTGGCATCAAATTCCCTTTTTTTAAACATCCAAAACAAATGTGCATGCATAAATCCGTGCTTTATTGAATATGGATCCCTTGGTCCATCCTCAAATGCATGATGATTGCGATGATCATGGGTCCAGGAAATTGATGAACCCATTAAACCCAGGGTGACAAACAATAAGAAAACTCCTTCTGTCCATTTTTTCATTTTAAAAGACTTGTGTGAATAATACCTATGGTATAATAGAGTAATTCCTAGTCCTCCCAGCATATAGAATATAAACAGACCAATAAATAAAGCTAATGTTACTCCTCTATAATAGAAATATACAGGAAGTGCAAATAGAACAAGAGCATGAATAATTGCTACTGTAAATATATTACCATACTCATAAGAATTTATATTTTTACTCATCTACTAACCCTCGTATAACCACAAAGGGGTTCCTTGCAATTCACCCCCTAGATCATGTTTTTTTATTAACTGTTTTAAGAAGGCAAATCTGCTTTCTTTTCTAGGAAGATTCATTTCATAAAAAGAGGTCCTCTCTTCTAAGACCTGCTGAATAGCTTCCTCTGCTGTCTTTCTTGAACCTATAGAATCAACCATTTGAAGAGAGTAGGCCTTCTTTCCACTATAGATCTCACCATTAGCGATCATCTCTATCTGTTCTCTCTTAAGTCCTCTACTATCCTGAATTATATTCATAAATTGCTCAAACGAATCTGTGATCATTTCGTTTAATAGTTTTTTCTCATGAGGTGTCATTGAACGATTGTTAGATAATATATCCTTATACTTTCCACTTTTCACTGTATGTATCTTAAAGCCAATCATCCTATAGAGCTGTGACAGATCAATAGATTTCATAATGACCCCAACACTTCCCGTAATAGTGCTTGGAAGTGAAAAAATCTTGTCTGCAACCATTGAAATATATAATGCTCCAGAAGCGGCAATCGTGCCATAACACGCAACCACATAAAGAAGGCGGCTCTCCTTAAGACGTAATATTTCTTTATAAATCAACTCTGAATCAGTAACAGTGCCACCGGGAGAGTCTATATCCAATAAGAGAGCACTAAAGTTAAGAGATTCTATCCTTCGTAATAGATTGAGGATCTCTATTCTCTTTTGTCTATCGATAACCCCGTATAGGCTAAGAACTGCTACTTTGTGTTTGCTGCTGTCAAAATAATATTTAAACATTTAATCTCATTTTTCTTTTTATTATATCATTAAAGAAAAATGGATCGATTCTATGTCCTACTTCGCATAAAGCTCACCACTCTTTTTCCAAGAGGAAGCTCAACATAATGGTAGAAAAGTGAAGCAAAACAAATTGAAAGAGCTAAATAACCAATAAAAGGCATAAAAGGAGTAGATGTAGCAAATAACATCTTTAGGATCACCTTCTTATAAAAAATCTGCCCTATGGGTCCATGGGTCAAAAATAGCGCAAAGCTAATATTTCCCAAATAAATAAAGACCCTATGAGAGAGAATTCTAGAGGTTAATGAGTGGGGCATTTTATGTAACTGAATAAATAAAACAGTAAAAAGGGGGATTATCATTCCAGAGCGCAATAAATGATCACTTAAAGGAAATATTAGTGAATAAAAAATTGTTCCAATAATTAATAAAACAGTAATAAATGTTGCCGGTAAATTCATCCGATCATGCTGTATTGCAATTCTACAGGCAAACATTCCTAAGATAAACTCCATTAAATTAATAAGTGGGGAAAACCTTAAGAAATCATAAAAAAATGTTGTTCTTGGATCAAAGAGCCCTTCATGTACAGGATGTCCTTCATAAAAGATATAGATACCCTTAAGAATAAGCATCGCTAGCAAGATAGAGAAAAAAGCTTTTACTAAAGCCTGTCTCCTTAAGGTAATCATTATTCTCAGTATTTGAGGGAAGAATATATACATTGGGACTAATGCAGATAAAAACCAGGAGGGTGGGTTCCAAACCATTGCAAGCTTTGGAAACCATGCCTGAGTTAACGTTACAGACAATAAAAAGTTTCTTACAGTAATCCATAGTGAGCCGTAGTGTTGATCAATAGCGATAAACATTGCTCCAAAGATTAGTAATACTGCTAAATGAGGGAAATAAACACGCAATATACGTCCTAATATAAACCCTTTAATATCTGATAATTTAGGTGAAATACCCTCCTGATCACTGTATGCGTATGTCAAAATATATCCAGAGAGAACGAAAAAAGCCCCCACAATCACATTATGCTGCTTAAGAAGTAAAAGTATTTGATGATTTTTTGTAGCAACCTGGATGAAATGAGCTACAACGATGTAAAAAATCAAAAAAAATCTAATCGATCCTAGTGCATGTAATCTTTCTTTCATAGAAACCTCAATATAATGAATTCCTATCTTACCAAAGACAGAAATAAGAAAAAACAAGATCTTTTATAATAAAATAAAGATTAACTCTTTCTTTATAAATAAAGAAAACACTCTTGTAAAAGCTCTATATTGGACGTGACACATTAGAAGGTAAACTCATAATATAAGAGCGTCATAATCTAGGATCCTAGAAGTTAAAATAAACATCAAGATCAGTTAATGAGTCTATTATAGAAAAGTTTTATGCCTATTATTTTATAATAAATAAATAAAAGGAGATAATATGGAAAATAATAAAAAAACAATCCGTTTCTATAACGAAAAACAACTAGATGAAATAGATCAACTAAAAAAGGTAAGTGAAGAAAAAATAGAAGAGATGAAAATTGTGGGCAGTATATTGCCCTTTAGGGTAAATAACCATGTGATTGAGAAACTCATTAACTGGGATAATACAGAAAGTGATCCTATCTTTGCTTTAACATTTCCTAACAAAAAGATGCTTTCAAAAGAGCACTTTAAACAAGCTAGAAAAATCTACCACTCAAATATGAATGAAATAGAGAAAAAGAAGGCTATCACTAAGATTCATCTTGAGCTAAATCCTCATCCATCAAGCCAACAAGAGAAAAATGTACCAACAGTAGATGGAAAATCTATACAAGGTATACAACACAAATATAGTGAAACAGCTCTCTTCTTTCCAAAGCAGGGCCAAACCTGCCATTCACATTGTACCTTCTGTTTTAGATGGCCACAATTTGTGGGAAATAAAGATTTGCAATTTGCCTCAAGCGATGCAGATCAACTCAAAGATTATCTAGCACAACATCAAGAAATTACTGATGTACTTATTACTGGTGGTGATCCAATGATTATGAAAACAAAACACCTGGAAATGTATGTAGATGCTCTACTTTCGGAAGAGTTAAAACACATTAAAAATATAAGAATTGGAACAAAGGCAATAACGTTCTGGCCTTATAGATTTACAGAAGATCGGGATGCTAATAGGTTACTTAATCTACTAGAAAAAATAGTTCTTAATGGAAAACATCTAGCTATCATGGCTCATTTTAACCATAAAAGAGAATTTGAAAATGATGAAGCAATAAAAGCAATTAAACTAATACAAAAAACCGGTGCAGTCATAAGGACTCAAACACCTATTATAAGACATATCAATGCTCATTCAGAAACACTAGCGGAGATGTGGCAGAGTCAAGTTCAAATAGGAATGGTACCCTACTATCTCTTTGTTGAAAGAGACACTGGAGCAAAGTTATTTTTTGAATTACCTCTAGCTGAGGCTTATAATATCTATCGAGATGCAATATCCAAAGTCTCAGGGCTTGCAAAAACAGTTCGTGGTCCTTCAATGAGTGCTACCCCAGGAAAAGTTCATATCGATGGCATAACTAACATTGGTGATGAAAAAGTGTTTGTGCTTCGGTTTCTTCAAGGAAGAAATCCTAGATGGAATAA
>CACLRR010000001.1 GCA_902609415.1 uncultured Chlamydiae bacterium | reverse complement strand
GCTCTTTTATCCTCTAGCTGACTAATCAACGTTCTCTCTATTAGAGTAAAAAATTCGGTAAGGGATTGCTTATAATGCTTTTCATCATAGATAAGCTCCCAAACAGTTGGATCTAACCTTCCCGCCTTATAAAGCAGTCTAAAACCTGCTGGATCGTCTGAAACTAATTCATTAGATATTTCATCACGTAATTCCGGATCAAAAACTTCCTGAAAATAAAAAGGAAAAAGTGTCATTAGCTGTTTAATTATATAATTATATAGATCTGCAAGTAATTTTGCCTCAGCCTCTAGGTCTAAAAGCTCAGCCTCATAATTTTTCATGAAAGTCACATCTTCTACAGCAAATGATTGATCATTATACAGCTCATTATTTTGACTATTTAGCCTAATTTTTACTTGCTGTAACTTATCAAAAACAACTTCTCTCTTATCATTTACTTTTTCTAATTCTAAACTTGCAAAAGAATATAGAGCCTCTCCCAGCCCACCTTGTGACTTATAATCAAGACCAAGGCTTTCATACATATTCCACTTATAAAATTCCACCCTACTATCTGCAAATGTAGCTAAGGTATATTCCAATATCTTCATCAACGGACTTTGTGCTAAACTTTTAAATAGCTCACATGCCTCTAGATAATCCTTTTCACCCTTTGCTTTTTCCAACTGCTTTTTTAAATACTCTTCCCACCTGCAAGGCTTGCTTAAGCTTTCTTTATGCCCTAAAATAGAAAACACCTCTTTTATGGATGCATCGTCTTTTTGAACGAGATTTAAAATTGGAAAGTGCCCCGTACTAATAGAAATAGGTGCTTTATGTTCAATACCATCTAACGTTCTCTTTATTGAACCAGAATCAATTAGGGTTACTAAATCATTTATCAATTGCTCATAATCATTTGTCTGTATAGCAATAAGAGGAGCTGTTGCAAAACAGGAGCCTATCGTTTGCCTAAGAAGTGAAAAAAGTGTCCTTAGGATAGCTACACGAAGGTCTCTATCTGTGAGTTGTAAATGACCTCGTCTTAAAAGAGAATAATTGATCATCTTTTCTATCCAGGAAGAAAAAAGAGGAAAGCGTAAATTATCTAATTTTTTTCTATACACCCTATTAGTTAGGAAAAACTCTATAATCTGCCTAACATGAACAAAATGCATTCTAGAAAATGAATAAATAGGCTCATTCTCCTCTCGTCTCCTACAGTACTCAACAATAGTTGCTGCCCGCTCTAAAGAAAGGGTCTTTTCTTCAATAAGTAAATCTGCAAAAAAAAGCGATCTTTTCGTAATCAGCAATTGCTCCTTTTCATGTACAGAAAAACAAACTCTCTGTTCCTCTTCTTCAAGGCTCTTAAAAAGATCATTCATACATACTATAATACCAGAGATACGTTGAAATTGCAATTTTTGAACAAATTGATCTTGCTATCATGTTTCTTTAGAAACGAGTAGTTCACCTGATGGCCTATCCATAGTGTAAGAGCAGAAAAAAACCTTATTCTCACACTCATGTAAAAAAAAGCCTAGATCTAATCCGTCATAAATCGAGTAAATTTTAGCTCCTCTTCTTCAAGGCTCCTAAAAAGATTATTCATACTCCAATGGCCCCCCAGACACAATGAAATTGCAATTCTTGAATTTATATCATGAAAGCTCCTATACTAGGTGAAAAAGGTTACAGCAAGATGCTAATTTATAAAGAAAAAGAGATTGCAATTAAGGAATCCACGTCAGGTATTGAATTAGCGCGCTCTATTAACCTTAATGATCCAAACCAAGCTATAATAATGCTTGTTAATGATTCCCTTAAAGACCTCTCTACTACAATTTCTCCAGAAGATAGGGTAGAAATTCTAGATTTTAGTACCCCATTGGGAAAAGAGGTTTTCTGGCACTCTTCTGCCCATGTTCTCGCCCAAGCAATAGTTAGACTTTATCCTGAAGCAATTCCTACAATCGGCCCCCCTATTGAAAATGGCTTCTACTACGACTTTGACAACCTAGATATTAGTGATAAAGATTTTCCAAAAATTGAAAAAGAGATTAAAAAGATTCTCAAAGAAAACCACAAACCTCAACGATGTGAAATTCCTACAAAAGAAGAAGCTCTTGAAAAATTTGGAAGTAATCCCTTCAAGAAAGAACTTATCAATGAATTTCCAAATGATGCAGAGATCTCTAGCTATACACAAGGAGAATTCACTGATCTATGCAGAGGACCGCACCTTCATTCTCTTGGGAAAATTAAGGCATTTAAAATACTAAAAACCTCTGCTGCATACTGGCGTGGAGATAATTCTCAAAAAATGCTCACAAGAGTCTATGCTATCTCCTTCCCCTCAAAAGATCTTCTTCAAGAATACCTCACCTTTATAGAAGAGAGCATAAAGAGAGACCACAGAAAGATTGGAAAAGACCTGCTTCTTTTTTCTTTCTATCCTTGGGCTGCAGGGATGCCCCTTTTTAAACCAAAAGGGATGATTATCTGGAACAAACTTCTCAACTACTGGCATAAGCTCCATAAGAAAGATGGCTACCTAGAAATAAAAACACCTATTTTAATGGATAAAGAGCTGTGGGAACAGTCTGGACACTGGGACTATTACAAAGAGAATATGTATACAAGCATCATCGATGATCGGGTTTTTGCCATAAAGCCAATGAACTGCCCTCCCTGTATGCATTACTTTAACTCTTCACTTGTAAGCTATAAAGATCTACCCCTAAAGATTGGCGAAATTGGCCACGTTCATAGACATGAGCTTTCAGGCTCCCTATCTGGCCTTTTTAGAGTACGCTCTTTCCATCAAGATGATGCTCATATTTTTATGACACCAAATCAAATCACAGACCAAATTGTGGGTGTACTAGAGCTTGTTGATACAATCTATCAAACCTTTGGTCTTAACTATCACCTAGAATTATCTACACGACCAGAAAAAGCGATCGGTACTGATGAAGACTGGGACCTTACCACAAAAGGTCTACAGACAGCTCTTGAGCTTTGGAAAGAGAAGAAAGGTATAACCTATGTAGTCAACGAGGGTGATGGCGCCTTCTATGGCCCTAAAATCGACCTGCATGTCAAAGACACACTTAAAAGAAGCTGGCAATGTGGAACCATCCAACTTGACATGTCTCTTCCCGAAAGATTTAACCTCAACTATATCGACAACAATGGAGAAAAAAAGCGCCCTATCATGATTCATAGAGCCCTCTTTGGTTCTATCGAGCGCTTTCTTGGTATTCTTATTGAACACTTTGAAGGTAAATTTCCTCTTTGGCTTAGCCCTGAAGAAGTGCGTGTTCTTCCTGTGGCTACAAAGCATAACAGTTATGCCTCATCAATACTTAATACACTTATTGATCATGACTTTGAAGCAAAAGCGGACCTTACTCATGAAAAACTAGGCTACCGTATTAGATCTGCACAGGTGCAAAAGGTCAACTACATGCTTATTCTTGGGGATCAAGAAGAAGAAACAAACACCGTTTCTATTCGCTTACGTACAGGAGAAATGATCTCTTCTATTCCTCTTCCTCAATTCATTGAAAAACTTTCTGATGAAAAAAAGAAAAAAAGCCTCACCTCTGCTTTTTCTTAACTAAAATAATCTCCTCTCAACACCTACCCTGTTTCTTAGATCCAGGCATTTTTTATAATAAACAACTATTTATCTTTAAAAAACTTACACAAGGTGTTCTTAAAGAAACCCCTTCGCATCTCGGCTCTTACTTTTTTCACTCTTCTCTCTGTTTTTTTTAGATCCCGCTCCCCTCTCTTGATCAACTTCGTTGCTACTTTATATGGTGTTGTCCTTTTCTTGTTTCGTAAGACCTTTCGTAAAGCCTGAAAAGTAAAACTGCTCTTATCTTCCTTATCGTCACCCCCCCCTTCTTTTACACTCATTTTTCTTTTTATCTCCTTTTTTCTCTTGTAACTTTTGAAACATCAAAACTAATTAAGATTCTTTAGGGTTTCGTTTGCAAAAAAATCAGTAATAGAGGAATATCGATTTTACAATCTAATTTTTTAATAGTAAAAACATTGAAGGTTTAAAAAAAACACAGCTTTTATTGATTTTTATTCTTTCTTAATGTTTTCTATATAAATGTAAAATTTTTAAGGTTAATGGATGGGTCCGATTCCTGCATACTTAATATCTGCTCTTTTTTCCTCACTCTTTCTTCTTTACCTTGCAAACTTTCGCTTACTAAAACTAAGCGAGCTCTCCAGTACCCATATTAAGAAAAATGCCTCTGATAAAAGGAAAATATTTCGGCTCTATCAAAGAATAAGATGGCTCAAAACTGCATATATCTTACAAAGTATGTCAGTCTTATTTTGTCTCTTTGGCATGTTCTTTGTCATTTTTTCTATTTTTGTACATTTTCTACTTTATATTACCATCATATCGCTACTATGCGGTTGTGTTTTATCTTTTACTGGCGCTTTTATTTCTATGATAGAAGCTACATATACCATTAACAATTACGAAGAATACGTGAAAAGGAGTGAATAAATTGAATAAGCCACTAATAGTAAGTTACTATACCAAAGAAACCCTCTATGAAAAAGAGGTAGAAGACCTCATTGACTCTTGTGATAAACTAGGTCTTGATCATGACATCATTGGTATAGAAAACAGGGGTTCATGGTCAGCTAATTGTTGCTACAAAGCTGAGTTTATCCTAAAAATGCTAGAAAAACACCAAAGACCTGTTGTTTGGACTGATGCAGACAGTGTTATTCACAAATACCCCTCCCTTTTTGAAACCTGTAGAGCTGATGTTGCTCTTCGTATTAATGATTTTGTTGAAGAAACCGACAAATCCAAAATCATGACAGGAACTATGTTTATCAATAACACTGCATCTGCAAAAAAATTAATGGACTTGTGGAAAAGAGAGTGTGAGAGAAAAAAGGGACCACTCTTTTTTGATCAAGCTTGCCTTAAAAGTGTAATCCTTCACTACCCTACCATTGTAGAAATTAAGCGCCTTCCCGCCTCATACATCTATGTTGTTGATAATAAGGCTCATCAAAAAGAGCTCGGTGAGGAAAAAGTAATTATTTCTCATTACCAAGCCTCTCGTCTCTATCAGAAAATAATCGATGAAGAAATGATTGAGCCTAAAATCTTAAAGTCCCTTTCTACAGAAGAACTAAAAGAATTAAGAGTTAACATGGCAAATGTTTAATTCTTCTTTAATTCTTTGTTGAGTTTTTTCTAACGGCTTAACTAAAGGAAGCCTCATCGTTGGACCGCAAAGACCAAGAAGGGAAGCTGCATACTTGACGCCCTGGGGATTACTCTCAATAAACAAGGCATCCACTAGTTTTTTATGACTAATGAATTTCTTGTTTGCAGCCTCCTTTTCTCCCCTTTGAAAAAGCCTGATTATCTGTGACCACTCTTGAGGAAGTATATTTCCTGTAACAGAAATAGATCCTATTGCACCCGCCTCTAAAAAGTCGATTAAAAGAGCATCATCTCCTGCATAAATATTTATTGCAGGGTCTATAGATAGTACCCGTTTTGTAATCTCTAGAGAACCAGAAGCTTCTTTTATACCAATAATATGATCAAGTTTACTTATTTCTAAAATAGCTTTAGGTGAAAGTCTTGTCCCAGTTCTATTAGGGTGGTGATAGACAATTACAGGAAGACCCACTTCTTGAAGGAGAGCATAATGTTGAATAATTCCTCTCTCCTCCGCCTTTATATAGTAGGGAACAATCACTAAAAGAGCGTCTGCCCCTTCTTTTTTTGCTATTTTTGCTCTTTCTACTGTCTCTCTTGTAGAGTAAGTTCCACAACCCACAATCAAGGGAAGTCTTTTTTGTATAAAATGATAACTCAGTCGTATGACCTCATGATACTCATCTCTATTAAGAGCAGGAACCTCTCCTGTGGTACCACAGACAACTAAACCATCAGAGTGTTCAATGTGCGACTCAATAATCCTATTTAGCGCCTTTTCATCAATGCTTCCACCGCTATTAAAGGGTGTAATCAAAGCGGGCAAAGACCCTTTTATCATACCTTCCTCAACAAAATCTAACTAATAATTCTATAAAATCTTAAAGAAAAAACATCTACTTGTCAAGAAGAGCAATCCAACTATTCATCTCTGGAATAAAGTGTTTTAATCCACGACTAAACCCTATATAACTTTGAAAGTCAGAAAAAAACTCTATGTAATATATATCACTACCTTCACGCTCAATTTTCTGGGTTTCTGTCAAATAAAAACTCTTACCATCTCTTAAAAAAAAGTCAGCCAATATCGTTTTATAGCCACCAACAAGCGCTTTTACCTGCCAAACTCCCTCCTTGGAACCTCTAAGAAGAGCAAGATCATACCCTCGAATAATTAACTCAATCCGACGGCAAAAAAAACTCTGTGTAAGAAAGTACTCAAACTCTTTTATAAACATAAAAAAACCAAAATGATCACTCCAATATAACACACCCAGTTATTGTATAAAAGAAGAAGAAATAGAAATATTATATATCAATAATACTAATTTTTTTCACTCTTGTTAAAAGTGCGGCGGCAACTAGTGCAGCAATAGAAGATAAAATAAATGGGATACTGCTATGTACCTGTAAAAAAAAACCTCCAATTGCTGGGGCTAACATCATTGAAAGTGATTGTATTGATTGAGATAATCCCATCACCTTTCCCTGAGCTCCCTCATCAGCTGCATTTGAAATCATTGCAGTAAAAATTGGCCACACTCCTCCTGCAAAAAATACAGTCCCTCCGGTAACAACAAAGAAAAGCAAAAAATTTGAAAAACTGGAAATAAACACGGTAATAATAGAAAAAATAATTAAACTTACCATTAAAAGTGGTTTTATTTTTTTTATACGGTGCATTAAATAAGAAAACACAACTGTTCCTATAATCCACACTAATCCCAACAAAGCGCTTACATCTCCAATAACCGAATTAGATGCGGCAAACATCTCTATCAATATTGCTGGTAAAAATTGATAAATGATATTCCAGGAAAAAAGATAGAAAAAATAAATTTTATAGAGATCTCTAATTTGCTTTGTTCTAAAAGCTAGTTGTATATTATGAATTGCTTTAATTGGGTCAAAAACATGTGCTTTATACTTGTGGGGTTTTTCTTTAAAAAGAAAAAAAAGCGTAAACAAGTTTATTACTGTTAACCCTGCCCCAATCCACATGGGAAAAGAGGGAGAAAAAAGGGGATTAAGCGTTGGGTCAGAGAGCTTTCCCCCAAGAAGGGGCCCTAAAACAAAAGTAAACCCCGCAATAATTGAACCATAGCTAAATAGTTTGACCTTTTCTTTTTCAGAAGAACTAAAATCTACCATTGATAAAAGACAAATTGACACATTGCCTGCAGCTACTCCCATTATAACTCTACCTAAAAATAAAAGACTTAGATGCCCCCATATAATTGCAAGTGCACTGGTTGCATAACCAACAATTTCAAGAGCTAATGTAATAATAAAACCCCTCTTCCTCCCCTTTCTATCTGCATACTCTCCGATAATTGGACAAAAGATAAATTGAGCAAGGGGGAAGGAGGCCAGGAATATTCCAAGCAATATCATACGTATATTTTGTGGAACCTGTTCGCTTAATATAGAATTTGCTGGATTTAGAAAAAGGGGGGCTAAAATGGGAAAAACGATTGTAGCGCTTAGGTAACCAATTCCAAAGGTGAGAAAAATGGCAAAAAGGGAAGCTCTTTTTTCATTATTTTTATACATTTTTTTCTGCCCAAATAATTTCTGCTTTCCCCTGTCGTAACAAAAGTCTATTTATCTTTGAAAAATGTTTGCACCCAAAAAAACCCTTTACTGAAAGTGGCGATGGATGGGTAGCTGTTAGTATGTTTTCTCCCACCTCCCCATATAGCATTTCATACTTTTTCTTGGCAACTCGCCCCCATAAAACAACAACAACCCCTTCTGGTCTATCAACTAGTTTTTTTATTACACCATCTGTAAAAGCCTCCCACCCCTTCCTAAAGTGAGAGCCTGGTTTTCCTTCCCTTACAGTAAGCGTTGAATTTAAAAGCAAAACCCCCTGCTTTGCCCAGTCTGTTAGATCGCCTCTTGTCCTTTCTATTCCAAGGTCCTCTTTTAACTCTCTAAATATATTTTTTAGAGACCGAGGAAGTTTGTTCCCCTCCTTGGCGCTAAAAGCCAGTCCATGTGCCATTCCTCTTGTTGGATAGGGATCCTGTCCTAGAATTAATACTTTTGTTTCTTTAAAAGAAGAGTATCTAAATGCATTAAAAACCTCCTCCTCTGGAGGGAAGATTCTCTCCTTTTCTCGCTCTTCTTTTAAGAAGTGAGCTAACCGATAAAACTCTTCTTTGTTAGTCTCTTTTTCAAGCTCTTTTTCCCAACAAGATTTTATTATTCTCTTCAAAGATCCTCTATATTCTTATGCTTTAATTTTTTATAATTGTGCCAAGAATCAAGATCTCGGTCAACTCTATTGCGTTTTTCTTTCTTCTTCTCTATGCTTTTATTTTTTCGGGGCGTAGCGCAGCTTGGTTAGCGCGCCAGACTGGGGGTCTGGAGGTCGGAGGTTCAAATCCTCTCGTCCCGAATTTTTCTGTGGAAAATCCTGTTCATCTTGTGTCAACACCTTGTTTCTTTTTCTGTTCAATTCCCCTTTTGTCAATAAACCAAACTTTATAAACACTTTTTTCTCCTTTTTTAAACACCCTCTTTCCTTCCCCTCCTCCTATATGAGCAACTTTTCTTCTAGTTATGCACATTTCCACAGCGTCCTAAGAAGAAGAATATATTTATATATATACTTTCTTTCTTCTAATCCTCTGGATTATTTTGTTTTCTGTGTTGTGTTCTCACGAGGGTTTCTTTTGGCCTTTGTAACCCTTTAATAGAGTCAATTTAGCTCTGTGCTTTCTCTAAATGTATAGAAGACTTGATTGTTTCTTTTCTTTATTCTTGATATTGTCTTTTTTATGACTAATTCTTTTCACCAATTCTTTTCATCTAGCTCTTTTGAACAGAAAGAGCTATTTAAAAACTCAAGACAGCTATGGGAACCTTTGAATCATATTTCAAGTCTTCTACAGACTTTGCACTTTCCAACAGAGCTGCCACAATTTAAAAATGTTGTTATTTCTGGAAATGTCCTCATAGGAAAGAATGTTAGCATAGCCCCCTTTGTTCTTATTGAAGGTCCCGTAGTTATTGGTGATTGTGTTCAGATTAGTCATGGAGCTTATATTCGTCCAAATACTATATTGAATGATGGAGTGAAGATTGGACATGGTGCTGAAGTTAAGGCTTCACTTGTTGGAAAAGGTGCCAAAATAGCTCATTTAAGCTATGTAGGAGACTCTATAATAGGAAAAGGTGTGTCTTTGGCTGCACACACTGTTTGTGCTAACCAGAGGCTTGATAAGGAGGTTGTAAAAGTTGGTGAGAAAAGGCTTTTCTCTTCAAGAAAGAAATTAGGGGCTATTATTGGTGATAATGTATCTGTGGGTTGTAAGGTGACGTTAAATCCGGGAACAACGATTAAAAAAGGTTGTAGAGTTATCAACAAACAACAGTTACAATATATAGACTGTTCTGGAAAAGGAAATTAAGAATGTTAAAGTTAAGGAACTATCAGTTTTATATTGAGAGATTTGAAATTGCGATAAAAGAGAGGTTCCTAGATCAAGGAGGAGACCTTTGGGAGGCGATGCGCTATTCCTTATTTTCTAAAGGAAAAAGACTCAGACCACTACTTACATTGATTACAGCAGAGGCTCTTGACGAAAAATTAGATGTTATGGATGTGGCTATTGCAACAGAGCTTTTACATACAGCATCAATAATAGCAGATGATCTGCCAGCGATGGATAATGAGAATATGAGAAGGGGAAAACCGACTCTGCATAATAAGACGAACGAAGCAACAGCAATTTTAGCGACGTACGGCATGATTTCAGAAGCTTATACTAAAATAGAGCAAAACTACCAATCTTTATTAAAGCTTCAACAGGAAGGGTTATTAAGTGAGAATCTACAGCTGCATAAAGTGTTCGCCTTGGCTATAGAATCTGTTGCACGCTTGTCTGGTTTTTTTGGAGCAACAGGGGGGCAGTATTGCGATCTTTTTGAAAAACCAAGAAATGAAAAGGAGCTTTTTGATGTCCTTTATAAAAAGACGGTAAGTCTTTTTGAGGGAGCATTTCTTCTTGGTTACCTTTTTGGTGGTGGAGAGATTGAGAAAAGAGGGAAAGTAGAAGAGATGGCTAGGGATTTTGGTTTAGCGTTTCAGATGATTGATGATCTTGAAGATAATGAACAGGATAAGAAGAATGGATCGAAAGTTAATTCGGTGCACTTTCTCGGAGAAGAAGAAATTAAAAGAAGGGCTGCTCACCACCTAAATAAATTTCACAAAAAAAATAGTGAGCTTGGATTAGGGCATCCAGTGATAGAAAGGATGGTTCAGAAAATGGCAAAAAGAGCTTAACTTTATTAATTAAGTTCACTCAATTTGTGAATAAAGAGAACCTCTTCAATAAAATGGATATGGTTTTTTGCCTGGCTGACCATTGGAAGAGTAAAAAGACCACTCTTTTTAAATGGAGGCTGTTTGTATGTGTATTTATTCGAACTGTGGATCTGCGAAAACAGTCCCGCATAGTAGGTCTTAAAAGGAGAGTCTACCCAAGAGAGGAGCTCGCTTTTCTTTTTTCTATTTTGTGAAAAGGCCTTATTATTCATATAAGAAGGGAAATTAAGATGATCACCGAAGGTGAGCCAGATATCCTTTGAGGAGTGATAGGTTTCATTAAGAAGGGAAAGAACGTTGTTATTTGCTAACCAATCATTCATATTCATTTCAATAATAATTTCATTATTTGAGCAGCTGCTGACAGCTCTATTATAGGTAGAAAGAAGAGGTTCTTCTCTTTGAGAACGAAAAACAGAAAATAGATGGTCTTTGTTGTGTTTAGCAGCAAATTTGGTTATCTCTTCTGCTTTTGGTGTCATATTTTCTGATGTAATTAATATAACTCTGTAGTGCTGATACTCCTGTTGTGAAATTGAAAGAATATTTTGCTCGCACGATTTAAGATCTGTGTCTGGGTGAAGAAGAAAAACAAAAGAAAATGGAGTAATTTCGTCTACTTCCTCAGAGTTTATATGGACTATAAGGTTTTTTTTATAACATTTATGGTTTGAGAAAAATTTAAGGCCAAAAAAAAGAGGGATATATAAAAGGGATAAAAGAATAATAATGAAATGAGCTTTTTTTTTCATCGTGAAAGAGAGTATAAAGCATTTATCTGCCGCCAACGAAGACAGCTTTTTTTTCTGATAACAGAACCTTTTTTTGCAATCAAGGTAATTTCTTTGTCTGTTAGATGAGTTAGCAGTTGATCACAGTTTTTATAGGAGGAGGAAAGGGCTTTCAGGCAGCGAGCAAGGGTTTTTTGACGAAAAAAAAGGCGTCCACCTAGAAAAAAAAGGTACGCAGAAGAGCATAAGGCGGGAACAAGGGCGGATGAAAAGATGGCGAAGAATAGAGAGATAAGGAGAGAGAAAAGAAGGAGGCTAGATTCAAAGGTTGATTGAAAAAGAGGGCCGATTAACCTTCTAAAACGACTCCGAGAGGTTCTATAGGCTAAAAGCTCTTCAAAGCGAGGCTCATTAAAGTTTGCTCTGCGAGCGTGGACAGATTCGTGGTCTATAATTTCTTTCCTAGAAGGAAGAAGGAAGGAAGAGGATGAGGGAAGTTGAAGGCAAGGAACAGAAAAGCCATTTAAAGTAGGTACAATCCAAGTAAGTGCGGCAATCCAGAAAGGAAGGGGACGCGGCTTATAGAAGCCTAAAAACCAAGGGAGTTTGTCGGTTAGGAAAAAAAAAGATGAGTGCGGAATTTTTGAGAAAAAGGTAGCAGGGTTAAGGGATAACTCTTCTAAATAGTCAGTTCTTTTAAGAAGAGCGGAGGTGGTCTCACCAGGGAAAGGAATAATACCTTTGGTAAACAGGATGCGAAGGCGCTCATTCGAGAGGTAGGCTGGGTTATTTTTTTTTGAGTTCATCTTTTAGATACATCTCTTCAAGATTGCGTGGGTGGCGCCCCTCAAAGGTTCTTAGGAACTTCTGCATGCGCCCCTCACCTCGGTTATATCCGTAGTAATAGAGAATAGAAAGAAGAGGGTGGTGGAAAGGGTTTTTACAGTTAATAGGGTAGTTTGTAAGAGAATAGAGGGCTTTGTTTTCAAAGGAGCTTGAGGAAGCAGGAAGGTGGGATATAGCTTCTAGGTCATTAGAAAGTGAAGGGAGAAGATTATTAAAAGATATAAGAGAGGATATATGGTCATCAACATTAAAACTAACAAGAAGGTCTTGATCTCTAACAACCGTTGAAACAGGGTATTCTATACCAGTATTATACAAGGAGAACTGTTCGGAAATATAAAGGACTTTATAGGGGTCAGTTGAGAAGAGACAGATGTGAGGCCTGTAAAGCCAAAGAAGTTTTTTTTGGAGGAAGTCGTTTATAAAAAGAAGAGGAGAGTTAAGAGAAGAAGTTCTGATTCTTGAGTGAATAAAAGAGAGAAAGAGGTTGTTATTGACTTTCATGGGAGAAGAGCCACCGCGCAAAATTTTTTCAGAAACATCAGGAAGAGTATTTTCCTTGCAGAAAAGCGGCATACAGTCGCCAGAAGTTAGGTCAGCAGAAAAAACGACAAAAGGATCATAGCAGTAAACAAAAGCAAGCTGATCATCAAGCTCAAAAAAAGACCAGTTTTTTTCAATAGGAGAGGTTGTAAAGTTTTTTAAAGAAAGGTTAATGATTTTATCTGAGCTGAACTCGTAGAGAGCCATTTGCCTGCCAGAAGAGGTGGCAAAGTTATAGGAAAAAAAGAGGTCGCCCTTAAATAAAAAGGGTCTTGCATCTTCAGGGTTTCTTTCTGGAGGAATAGAAAGAAGGCGTGGAGTTCCAACAAGATCATAGTTTTTGTCTAAAAAAGCAATCCCGATATATGAGCCATTTCTTTGATAGTTGTCAATTTTGATGTCAGCCCTTATTGAATAAACAAACTCATATTGAAGAAGCGGTGACTCATCTAACATTCCCTTATATCTAATTAACGAGGGAACCATGGTCCTATGAATATTTTTGTCTAGTGAGGAAATAGCAGAGTTAATAAGAGCAAAGTCATGTTCTTCCGAGACAGAGGAGGAGGAAAGAGGAGGGTTGAGGTTTAAGGTTACAGATTCTGTTTCATTAAGAGCAGAGATGGAGGAGAGCAGAGAGAGGAAAAAAAGAAGAAGAATCATGAAAAACAGAGGGTTAAGTTAAAAAAAAACAGTATAAGTAGAAGACAGGGGCAAATCAAGTAAAAAGAAAAGTTTGAGAAAAAAGACTTTTAAATTTTTTTGTTTTTAATTAACAATGAATTATAATGTTTGCTGAAAGAGAAGGGGAAGTTTTTTCTTTAAAGAGAAACGCGACAAACAAAGGTCGGAGAAAGGGATAGGAAAAGAATGAAGAAAAAATTAATCATTGTTGAGTCGCCGACAAAAATAAAGACAATGAAGAAATTCCTTGGTAGGGAGTATGAAATCGCTTCTTCTGTAGGACATATTAGAGACCTTCCTTCAAAAAAGTTTGCTATTGATGTAGAGAATGATTTTGAGCCTGAATACGAATTAATGGATGATAAGAAGGATGTAATTAGATCGATTCAAAAAATGGCAAGAGGAGCAGAGGAGGTGTACCTTGCGCCCGATCCTGATAGAGAGGGAGAAGCAATTGCTTGGCATATTATGCATGTTTTGCCCCCAGGAACAAAGTTCAAAAGGATTACATTTAATGCAATTACAAAAAAAGCGGTGGAAGAAGGGATTGCGAACCCTAGAGAAATTGATTTAAATCTTGTTAATGCACAGCAAGCAAGGCGACTGTTAGATAGAATGGTGGGGTATCAGATTTCTCCCCTTCTATATAGACGCATTAGCAGGGGTAACTCTTCAGGTCTTTCTGCAGGACGGGTTCAGTCGGTAGCTTTAAAACTTGTAGTTGATCGAGAGCGAGCAATAGAAAAATTTAAGCCTGTAGAGTATTGGACCCTTTCTTCACTTATGGAGAAGCAAGGAAGGTCTAAAAAATTTAATGCGATACTTTCTCATGTTGATGGCAAGCGGGTTTTAAAAGAAAAGAAGGGAAGCGACTCTTTTGTTATTAATAACAAGGAGGTTGCAGATCAGGTGCTTAATAGATTAAAAAGCGCAACTTATGTTGTAGAAAAGAAGGAAGAGAGGGAAAAGAAAAGACATCCCGTTCCCCCATTTACTACATCAACACTGCAGCAAGAGGCCTCAAGGCATTATGGTTTTTCCGCACAGAGAACGATGCAGGTAGCACAAAGTTTATATGAAGGGTTGGATTTAGGAAATGAGGGTCAGGAGGGGTTAATTACTTATATGCGTACAGATTCTGTTAGGGTTTCATCAGAAGCAATTTCGGAAGTTAGGAAGTATATAGGGAAAGAGCATAGGCAATATTTACCACAAAAGGCGCTAAACTATTCTACCAAGAAAAGTGCGCAAGATGCACATGAGGCTATAAGGCCAACAAATGTATATCACACCCCAGATATGATAAAAGAGAGGCTTTCTATAGAACAGTGGAAGTTGTATCAACTAATCTGGAGAAGATTTGTAGCATCGCAAATGAGTTTTGCAATTTATGATACTGTAAGCCTTACTCTCCAAACAAATAACCATTTAACGCTTAAAGCATCGGGCTCTGTGATGAAGTTTAAGGGCTTTATGGTTCTTTATGAGGAAAAAAATGATGATGAAAGTCAACAAAATCAAGAGATTTTGTTGCCAAACATTGAAGAAAACGAGGTCCTTAAGAGAGTTGACTCTTCTGCTGCTCAATCTTTTACAAAACCTCCGCCCCGATTTACAGAAGCTTCTCTAGTTAAAGAGTTGGAAAAGTCTGGCATAGGAAGGCCCTCAACTTATGTATCTATCATGTTAAAAATTCATAGTAGAGCTTACACAAGGAAGGAAAAGAAGGCTATTATTCCAACAGAGCTTGGGTGCTTGATTTGTCAAATGTTAGAAGAAAATTTTACAGAGATTATAAATACCTCTTTTACTGCAAAGATGGAAGATGATTTGGATTTGATTGCTGAATCTAGTAAGGAGTGGAAAGCTTTTTTGAAAGAGTTTTGGGGCACCTTTTTTCCACTAGTAGAGGTAGCAAAAAAAGAGATGCAGGTACCTAAGCAGCAGACGGATAAAAAATGTCCAGAGTGTGGAGCGCCTTTACAGAAGATTTGGTCTAGAAATAAATATTTTCATGGTTGTTCAAAATATCCAGACTGTAATTATACCTCTTCGACAGAGGATTTAACGGTGGACAAGGGGCTGTATAGAGAAGACTTTGATTGGGATCAGAAATGCAACAAGTGTGGTGGGGAGATGAAGCTTAGAAAAAGTGCTTATGGACTTTTTCTTGGGTGCGCATCCTATCCTAATTGTAAGTCAATAGTTGCTATACCACAAAAAGATGAACTACTCCCTTCAGAACTACCATCCTGTCCAGCAATTGGGTGTGATGGGAGCTTGCAAAGCAGGAAGTCACGTTTTGGAAAAACTTTCTTTTCTTGCTCTAACTACCCAGACTGTGATGTGATTGCTAATGATGTAGATACACTTTTAGAAAAGTATAAGGACCACCCGAAAACAGCTAGTGTGAGAAAAAGTAGAAAGAAGGTCGCAAAGAAAGCTGCCACAAAGAAGAGTGGTACAAAGAAAAAGGGTGCAAATAAAGTGGCGATTAAAAAGAAAGCTACTAAAAAGAAGTCAACAAGAGTGCAGCCTACTTTTATGCCATCAGAAGAGTTAGCTAGTACTATTGGAAAAAAAGAGGTTTCTAGAGGAGAGGCTACAAAAAAAATCTGGGCCTACATTAAAGAAAAAAAATTACAAGATCCTACCAACGGTAGGATCATTAATCCAGACAAGAAGCTTAGCAAGGTATTGGGAAAAGAACCTATAGATATGTTTAAGATTGCAGCGAAGCTTTCATCCCACCTGAAAAAAGATTAGCTCTTTTTTGTTGAACCATTTAATGCAAAATAGGAGCGCTATTCAATAGCTTGTTAATTGTGGAAAAATCAAAGCAACTCTAAAGTTTCAAGACTTCTTATTTCATCGCGATATTTTGCAGCTTCTTCAAATTGAAAAGAGTCTGCTGCTTTTTTCATGAGCCTCTTTAGTGTCTTTTTTTTCTTTTCAACAAGCTTTAGATTTACGTGTTTGGGAGGGTTTGTTGTAGTAGAGGTCACATCCTTTACAGAGGTAAGAATAGTTTGTTGAGATTTTTTTGTGATTTGTGTAGGTGTAATGTTGTGACTTTTGTTATATTTTTCTTGAAGAGATCTTCTCTCTTTTGCTGTATTTAGAGTTTTTTGGATAGAATTTGTTATTTTGTCTGCAAAGAGAATCACCCTCCCGTGGAGATTTCTTGAAGCTCTGCCACAGGTTTGAATAAGAGCTGTTTCGCTACGTAAGAAACCTTCTTTATCAGCATCTAGTATGATGACAAGGGATACTTCTGGGATGTCTAGTCCCTCTCTCAACAGATTAATTCCAATGAGTACATCAAACTTGTCTTCTCTTAGATCACTGATAATTTTAATGCGATCAAGGGTGTCAACATCTGAATGGAGATATTTTGCTCTAATTGAAAGCTCTGTAAGATATTTTGTAAGATCTTCTGCCATCTTTTTTGTAAGTGTTGTGACAAGGGTCTTTCTTCGAAGTAATGTCTCTTTTCTTATTTCTTCTAGGGATTCATCAACCTGGTTGTTTAAAGGTTTTACGGTGCAAGTTGGGTCAAGAAGGCCGGTAGGACGAATGATTTGTTGGGCTATTTCACCTCCTGCTTCCTCTATTTCAAAAGGAGCTGGTGTAGCAGACACGTAAAGAACGTGATCTAGCTTTGTCATGAATTCATCAAATTGTAAAGGTCTGTTATCAAAGGCTGAGGGTAAACGGAAGCCAAAATCAATTAGAGACTTCTTTCTTGCTCTATCACCATTATACATGGCACGGACTTGAGGAATTGTTTGGTGTGATTCATCAACAATAAGAAGGTAGTCCTTAGGGAAATAATCCATAAGGCACTCAGGAGGCTCGCCGGGAGCTTTCTGAGTAAAGTGTCTAGAATAGTTTTCTATACCTTTGCAAAATCCAACCTCTTTTATCATTTCTAGATCATAGCGGGTTCTTTCACAAATTCTTTGTTGTTCAACATGAAGATTCCTCTCAGAAAAAAAGGCTTCTCTTAAGGCTAGCTCATCTTTGATAGAATTTATAGCAATAAGTCTATCCTCCTTTGGTGTAACAAAATGAGTTGCTGCAAAGAGAGAAAGGTGAGAAAGTGACTCTAATCGTTTTGATGTAAGCGGGTCGATGACAGAGATTCTTTCTATTTGATCATTATAAAGCTCGACCCTAAGAGCTCTATCTTGCTCATATGATGGAATAATATCAATAGTATCGCCTCTTACTCGAAAAGATGAACGCAAAAGCTCTGTATCATTGCGTTTGTATTGCAATGATATTAGATTCAAGAGAAGTTCATCTCTTGAAATTTCTTTTCCCACATCTAGGTTTAGCATCATCTTTTTAAAGTTATCAGAGCTTCCAATACCATAAATGCAGGAGACAGAAGAGATAACAATGACATCTTTTCTTTCAATTAAGCTCTTAGTTGCACTAAGGCGCATTCTCTCAATGTGTTCATTAATAGCTAAGTCCTTTTCAATAAAAGTATCAGATCTTGGAATGTAGGCCTCAGGCTGGTAATAATCATAATAGGATACAAAATATTCAACAGCATTATCTGGGAAAAAATGGGAAAATTCTTCATAGAGTTGAGCTGCAAGAGTTTTATTATGAGCTAGGATAAGGGTTGGAAGTGCTAGGTTTTTTAGAATATGAGCCATTGAGAAGGTTTTTCCAGACCCAGTAACACCAAGGAGGACCTGCTTTTTTTTACCATTAGAAAAAGAAGAGGATATCGCCTTTATGGCTTGAGGTTGGTCACCTCTAGGCAGAAAAGAGGAGTGAAGTTTAAACATACTGGCCATGTTGAATGAAGAAATTCGCGAGAACAACAAAAAGAGAGACAAGGCAGATGCAAAGAATGCCGAGTTTTGTCCACTTTGAGCGGTAAAGTTGAGGTTTTTTGAGCTTTAGAGCCATTAGTGCGGGAATTAATACCAGCAAGATAGCAACACAAGCGCCGGCATATTCAAGCGCCACATAAAAGGCCTTTGAGGAAGAAAAGACGAAGATAAGAGGTGGAACAAAGGTAAGCAGGTTGGCAAGAACCTTCCCCTCCCACGTTTTTTTTATTTTAAAACCGTCGATGAGAAAATCAGAGAGAGAGAGAGAAACGCCCATAAAAGAGGTGATAACAGCAAAAAAGGCAAAGGAAGAAGCAACAGAGGTGATTAGTGGTCTATTAATAATTTTAGAAATAGTGATTGTGATTGGCTGGCCAGAGCTAAGAGTAGACATTAGGCTAAGGTTTCCCTCAACGGGTACAGTGCCAAGAGATATTAATTGCCAAAAGATATTAATAAGAAGAGCTAATATTGAGCCAATGATAATAGCAAGATAAAGAGATCTTTTGTCATGGTTCATATAAGTTGTTAGAGTAGGAATAATAATATGATAGCCAAAGGAAGATAGTATTACAGGAACCGCAAGAATAAAGGGAGAGAGGTTTACGTAGAGTAGGTTGGAGGGAACCATATGGGTAGGGGTAAGCACAAGAATAAGAAGGTACGAAGCCATTAAACCTATCATAAAAACTCTGTTAATCCAATCTACTCCGGTTGTGCCTAGGTAGATGATGGGAGCAAAAATAAGGGGCAGCAGAATTTTAAGAAACCATATAGGGGGCGTTAGTGATGGAGGGATTGAAGAGAGTATGAGTTGTTCAATAGAAGAGATATACGCGGCAATGAGTGAATAGCAAAGGAGTAGATAAACGATCCAGCTAATGATTTTCCCCCACGATCCAAGCATCTTTTGTGCCATAGAGATCAGGTTTGTTTGCCCCTTGAAAAGTAAGCTTACTTCGATAAAGAAAAAACCACTTAAAAGCATGATGAGCCAGAAAAAAATGAATAGGCCTACTGAAGGAAAAAAGCCTGTAAGCCCAGTTGTTGCAGGAAGCGCAAGAAGACTTACACCAATGGTTGTTCCTGCAACCAGGAGGGAGCCTCCTAGGATTTTAGAGAGTGTGGTTGGGTGAGTTTTTACAAGTTTTGTCATAATATTTTATGGAGTGGGGAAGAGTTTAAGACCAAACGTTTCAGTGAGTTGATAGAATACAATAAAGATAGAAAGCGTAGCAATAAGAAAAATGAGAGCTTTTCCTCCACTAACCCTATAACCTTCTTGTGAATATGTGGGATTATTGTATCTTGCAAGATAGAGCATAAGTGCTGGATATAAGCCAAAGAGAATAACAGCACATATCCCGCCTGCAAAATTAATAGCCTTATAGAAAATATTAGGATAGATCACAGCTAGAAGAAGTGTAGGAACGAGAGCTAAAAGAAGTATGGAAATGTTTTCCCTTTTTTTTGAGGGAACCTTTAATCCATCTGCAAGAAAATGCACAACTGTAGCTGTTTGAGCCAAAAAGGAGGTAAGAATAGCAAAAAAAGCAAGTAGTTCTAAAGTAATACTAAAGAGGGGAGAAGATAAGACGCTAACAAGGGCTCCTGCAGCATCAATACCATTTTTATAGCTAGAAAGAACACCATGCTCCCCTTTTAGAGGGAGAATGCCTAGAGCTACTATCTGCCATGCGATATATATAGAGAGGGTGAAAAGAACGCCACCTAGGATTGATTGCTTAATACGCCTTGTATCGCCTCCGAGGTAGTGAGTAAGAGTTGGTATTAGGTTGTGGAAACCAAAAGAAATAATAAGAATGGGAAGAGAAAAAAATGTGTATTTACTGTTGGAGTATTCGAGATTAATTGGATTGATCAGGGATGCACCAATAAAAAGAACGAAAAGGAAAGAAATAACTTTAAACACCATTAAGAAGCGGTTAGAAAGATCAACCCATCGTACACCTAGGTATACAATAGCACCAAAGAGTATTACAAAAAAGCAACTTCCTATCCAGGTCGGGATTTTTAAAGAAAAGAAAAGAGAGAAAATTGAGGAGAGGTGATGACCGCTTGTTGCAATATAGGCAATAAGAAGGGCATAGAAGAGGAAGAGGTATAAGATCCAACACAGGTATTTACCGATGGGGCCAAGAAACCTTGAGACAATAGAGATAAAGTTTACCTGAGGAGCGAACCACTTCCCAATTTCAACAAGAAAAAGGCCTGTTGTAGTCATAAAAAAGCAAGCAAAGAAAAACATGATGGTAGAAGGAAAAAAACCAGAGGCTCCTGTGATAATGGGAAGGCCTAGCATGCCTGCCCCTATACAGCTTCCTGCAATAAGGAGGGAGCCTCCAATAACACTACCTTGGGGTTTTACTTTTGTTTGATTCATCTTAAGCCGTAGCGTTACTGCACATTTTTTTTTCTTTTCTAATTTCTTCTTGAAGTCTTCCTAGGTGATATCCATCGAAATCAACATACTTAAAAAGAGGTTTGAATTCGGGGAATTGTTGAGAGATTTGATAAGCCATGCTTTGCGCAATAGAGCGGTATTCTGGGTGGCCATTTGGTGATGATCTTAATTCAGTTAACCACTGTAATGATCTAAGGTTAATATGGAAATACCAGTGAATATTATAGGCCATTGGGACAATGTATTGCGCCTCTTCGGGAAAATTTTCAGCAATGGTTGAGTAGGCCTTTTTTGCATCATCCATAGCTTCTCTGTATTTTAATTCTTGAGGGGTGCCAAGAAGCTCTTTTGGAATGTAGTAGCCATGATCACAGGTAAGTACTTGCCTTTCTTGAGTAAGCATACGGTGTCTTTGAAGGTCTCTATAGACACCAAAATCGGAAACAATTTCAAAAGTGAAAAAAGCATGTTCAAATGCTCTAGGAGCTTTGTGTCTTCTGTTTCCTCTAAAGCCTGTTGTGGACTTAATGATGGAAGAAATCTCTTCATTACTGAGGTTGTTTACATGATTTTTAATATCAGAGAGCATTGCATTAGAATTGGCAAAGAGCAAAGAAGAAACGACTTTTTGGGGAGAGTTTTTATCAAAGTCTACAAGTTTAACAAGAGGACCTGAATATTTTGAGGAAAGGTTAGAGGCATAAGTATTACATAGATTTTTTAGGTTGTTTTTTGTGTCTCTGTGGTATGAATTGAAGGCAATATTATGATGGTGGTCCTTCTCGGATCTTCTAATAAATGAAGGAATCACTTTTGATAGCTCTTGGTGGCTGGACTCTCCTAGTTCTCTCATTTCGGTAAGATCTTCACTGCCCAATTTTTGAATAAGCGTTTCAAAGAATCTGCCGTTTGCAAAAACGCCCATATTAGTTAGAGTTGAGGCTGGAAGAAGGCCGCGTAGGCAATCGAGCACCTTAGCCCTAATAGCAGCGTTGTGTACCCGTTTAGGGACATCTTCTGCTCGAGGAAACTTTTCTTCCATTTGTTCAGTAAGATAGGGAATAATATCTTTATATGTTTCAAAAAGTTTGTTACAGAGGTTGAGGTAAAGATCTCTGTAGGCAGAAGTCATAATGATGGGCTCTCTGTAAAATTGGTACTCTCCTCGCACTTTTTGGTCAAAGTATATATAACGTGTTGATTTTTCTAGTGGAGAGCCTCCAATTCTTGCATCTTCAATTACTTTGGCAGCAAGCATAGAAACTGATTCAAAAGCGATATGTGCTCCTCCAAGCTCCCCTATAGAGTCGTCACCATAATTGTCTAGAATTCGATCATAAAAGTGTTGTGCTTTTTTAATTTGTAATATTTGAGCTTGAGAAGATGAGGTTTCATCTGGTTTTTCTGACTTAGAATTAGAGAAGCCACTTTCAATATTTGAGATAAAGTCTTTGATAAGAAGAGATCTTAATCCCATTGTAGACCTTGAGTACTTTGAAAAAAGAGCACCCTTAATTACCTCAGGAAGATTTTTAAGGCAGAAAACATTGCTAGTTGTAGATGTAGTGTAGAGCTCCAATAGTTTTAGCTCTTCTGGAGTAAATTCTTCAACATGGGTAGACATAGATTTTCCTCTTTTAGATCAAAAAACAAAATTATAACAAATGTAAGCTCCAATAGAAAGGGTTTTTCTCTAGATTAGAAAGCATTTGTTTTGCTATTTTTTATATATGTTAAATACTGAAAGTAGGCCAAGGCGGAATCGAAAGAGTTCCTACATTAGGGATCTATTAGGAGAAACAAAGCTTTCAATGAATGATTTTGTCCTCCCCTGCTTTATAGAGGAGGGGAAGAGGGCGAAAGTTAAGCTTACATCGCTTCCCTTTGTTTATAGGTTTAGTGTTGATATGCTCATTCAGGAGTTAAAGGAGTATATTGATGTTGGGTTAAGAGCGGTGGCTCTTTTTCCAAGAGTACCACAAGAGAAAAAGAGTGATGATGCAAAAGAAGCATATAGAAAGGAAAGCCTTGTTCCTCAGGCAATAAAGGAATTAAAAAGCGCTTATCCTAAGTTGTGTGTGATTGCAGACATAGCCCTAGACCCTTTTACTCTTGATGGCCATGATGGAATTGTTGAAAAAGGGGAAGTTCTTAATGATGAAACTGTAAAGATTCTTGTAAAACAAGCTCTCTGTTATGCTAAAGCAGGCGCAGATATGTTGGCACCAAGTGACATGATGGATGGAAGGATTGGAAGAATAAGAGAAGAGCTAGATCAACATCAGTTTAAAAATGTATCGTTGCTTTCTTATAGCGCAAAGTATGCCTCATCTTTTTATGGTCCTTTTAGAGAGGCTATAGACTCTGGGCTTAGAAAAAGTGATAAAAAGAGTTATCAAATGGATCCGGCGAACAGAAGGGAGGCTATAAGAGAAGTTTTTTTTGGATATAGATGAGGGTGCAGACATTGTAATGATTAAACCAGCCATGAATTATCTTGATGTGATTTGTGAGGTGAAAAAGAGGGTGCATATTCCTGTGGCGGCTTATCAGGTTAGTGGAGAGTATTCGATGATAATGGCGTGTGGTAATGAAGGGTGGATTGATAAGGAGAGTGCATTATTAGAGTCGTTAATAGCTATTAAAAGAGCTGGAGCAGACATTATTTTTTCTTATGCCTTATATTATTTTAGATCTAAGCAAGGTATTCTTGAGTATATAGGTTAGTTGCGTCGCGGACAATTTTACATAGATCAATTTTTGAAGGGCAAATAAATGTAGAAAACACAAAATCTTCGTCTATAATCTTTAAGAAACCTAGATCAATCGCAGCTGCGAAATCTTTCCTCATCAGGGCTTTAATTAGAGGTATTGTTAATATTTTAAGAGGCATTTCTTTATCATAGACCCTGCCATCTACTACAAAGGGTCTTTTTTCACCGTTTTGCAGGTTAAATAGGGGGAATTTTTTTGAGGAAAAAAGTTTAGACAGGTAGGTGTTGGTAAGGGTTAGAGAGTCTGTTCCAGGTCTAAAGAAGTATAGAAATTTCCTTTTCTTTTTTTCTAATAATACGAATACGGATTGGTGGGGGTGCCCTAGGTAGTCGTCTGTACTTAATAGCTTTCCCTTTAGTGGTGTTCCCGCAAGAATGGTGGTAGGGCGGTTTAGCACTTTATCCCTAAGAAGCTCTTTTATTGCTATTCCAGGGGACACTCGGTAGGTTCCTCGGCATTCTGGAATAACCCCCTCACCTAAAATAGAGACTTTTTTTTCTAAGGGTGTTTGTAATAGCATGCTTCCGATGTATAAAATGTCGAGGGTTGAAAGTGTCCAGACATTATCCTTGTCAGAGAGGATTGGGTCGATATACTCAATATGAGTAGAGGTTTTTTCAGCGGCAAGTGATCCGCCAAATTTAATCACTTCAATTTCTTTTAATGGTGTATCAAATGAGTCTTCACTTCGTAGAACAAGTTTTATAGGAGCGATTTTAGCAAGTAAGGATAAGGCTATAGAAAAACATTTTTCTTGTTTGTCTATTTGAGCGTTGAAGGTTGGTTCAAAGAGATGTGATTCGATACAGTTTATAAATATTGAGCGGGGAAGAGATTTATCGATAGAGCGATTAAAAGGTCGTTGTTTTATGAAAATGGAGAGCCCCTTGTCAAAGAGAAAGTTAAGGGCCTCTTCCTGAGAATTGGGAAGAGGGAGGGGCAAGTTTTCTGTTTTAGAAGGTTGTGTTGCAACAACAATATGGTTAATTCTACGAAACTCTCCATATTTAATTTCTGTTATGTTTCCACAAAATGGTGCTCTAAAGACTCTTTCTTTCATTTTTTTATCAACAGCTAGTATTTGGTTGTTTGTGATAAGGTCACCCACGAGGGGAATGAGTTTCATTTTTCTATCGGCACAGTGTGAGAGGTCAATACACCGGGTTGTAGAGGTGATTTGTGTATTAAAAAAAGAGGAAGATAGGCCTTGAACAGGGATCTGTTTTTTCCTTCCTCTCCTGGTTATAAATTCTTTCATGGGTAAGCCAGAGTCTACTTTACTTTTATATCCTAGAGGTTTTATACTACCTGTATTATCGCTTTAGATTTTTTGATTTTAATCATGATTGTGATATTACCTAAAGAAATTTTTTATACAAAAGGAAAAGATGAGTTATTTAGATCAATTTCAAAAAAACATTGTGAACAATGATTTGCCGTCTGTCGTCAGTTTGTGGCAGGAATACTGTTTAAGTGATGAGGTTGATCCTTTAGAGTTTAAGGGAATCCTAAAACACGTATTAGAGAGTGGTTTAAAGCACTCTTTTGGGTGTTACGTAGAGCAGTCTATGATGCTTTGGGAGAAAGTTCAAGAAGGTGATGACAAATTAGAGATACTAAAGCTTATTATTGATTTACAAACAACAAATGATGAACAATTAAGAAAATTAGTCGTTGATTATCTTAGAGAAAAATTTAATGCAGAAGAAAGGCTTGAAGAGAAGCTGAAGTTTGTGGGTCTAATTGATGGGAAGAAGTTTCAGTATGCAGTAAGAAACTTTGATATTTTAAATCATATGAAAGAGGGCAACTTCTTTATTCATACTGGTGGTTGGGGTATTGGCGAGGTGATGGAGATATCGATGCTGCGTCAACAAATCACATTAGAGTTTGATTTTGTAGCTGGATATAAAGAGCTTTCTTTTATAAATGCGTTTAAAACTATGGTGCCGGTATCTAAAGAGCATTTTCTTGCTAGGCGATTTGGTTTTCCTGAAGAGTTTGAGGCATTTGCAAGAAAAGAGCCTGTAGAGGTAATACGCCTTTTACTAAAGGATCTTGGTGACAAGACTGCTCAGGAAATTAAAGATGAGATGTGTGAGCTTATTATACCAGAAGCTGATTGGCTTAAATGGTGGCAGGCAGCAAGGGTAAGATTAAAAAAAGACCCACAGATTGTAAGTCCTAAGTCAATAAAGGGCTCTTTTGTGTTATTAAAGAAAGAACTGTCGCATGCTGAGCGACTTGTTCAGTCTATGGCAACACAGCCAAATATAGACAAATTGATTGAGATGATTTATGCATTTATGCGTGATTTTTCTTCATCGTTAAAAAATGATGAATTTAAGCAGAAGTTAATAACTCAGTTGAAAGAGATTTTGGTTGATGAAGAAATATCTGGTGGTCAAGAGCTTCAAATACTATTTATATTGCAAGATCTTGGTCACGATCAGGTTTCTGACCTTGATATGATAATAGGGAAAATTCAAAATGTTGAGTATGTTTTAGATGGAGTTAATATATTATCCAATAAAAAACGACTCATGCAAAATATGCGTAGAGTAAGAACAGACTGGGTAGAGGTTTTTCTCTCTAGCATGTTAAAAACAAAGCAAAACAGCCTAAGGGATTATTATCTTGCAGAGTTAGTTAAGGAAGGAAAGAGTGTAGATGAGAATATTGATCTTATGATTAGTCAGCCTATAAAATACTCATTAGCATTTCTCTGGTTTTTTGATAAACTTATGCTAGGGAAGGAAAACACACCTTGTGTTAATCAAAAGATAATGGAGCGGTGTCTGGAGTCCTTTTTTGTGCTTCTACATTCCCTTGAGCAAGATCTTGAACAACGCAATCTAGTTAAAAAGATGCATCGTTTTTTATTAAAAAACCGTTTTGAGTTAGTAAGAAAGATTTTCAAGAATGCTTCCTTGGTGGTTGTGAAGGAGGTATTACTGGTTGCAAGTAAGTCTAGAACCTTATCAGATCATGATCAGAAGATACTTGTATCACTTGCAGAGGTGGTTTACCCACAGTTATCAAAAGAGGTCGAAGAAGAAGAGGTTATTATTTGGTCTACTAGTGAAGGTTATTTGAAAGTTCAGGAGAGGATTAAAGAAATTGGAACAAGAGAAATTGTAGAAAATGCTAAAGAGATAGAAGAGGCAAGGGCTCTTGGAGATTTAAGAGAGAATAGTGAATTTAAAGCTGCCTTAGAGAAAAAATCTCGTTTGCAGACTGAGTTAAAGCAGCTTTCTGATCAGTTCAAGCAGATGCGTGTATTAACTAAAGATGAAATCAATGAATCTGAGGTGGGTGTAGGAACAGTAGTTAGCCTTGAAAACAAAAAAGAGAAAAGGCAGTACACTATTTTAGGACCTTTTGATGCAGACACAGAGAAATCTATTTTATCCTTTCAATCTAAGATTGCAAAAGGAATGAGTGGGAAAAAGGTGGGTGATGTTGTAGAGGTACAGAATCAGTCATGGAAGATTGTTAAGATAGAAAGCTTCTTAGAAACTACGAAAGTATGATAGGATTATATTAGACAGGTCTTATTAACTCAGTTTCTTTTACCGGCATCAATCTTACATTAGAAGATGATAATTTTAATATCTGGGTTAGCTAAACCATATATAAGAGTGTTTTGATGAGGGGAAAATCATGAATGAGCTATTAATTGCTACAAACAATTTGAATAAGCGCCTAGAATTAGTTTCGATTCTTAAGGGTCAGTTAACGGATGTTGATATATTAACTCTGCACCAGTTCCCTGAATTTAAACCAGAGCAGGAAAAAGGAAAAACATTCCTAGAAAATGCAGAAGCAAAAGCGCTTTATGCGGCAAAAAAGCTTAAAAAACTTGTGTTAGCAGATGACTCTGGTTTAGTTGTACCTGCACTAGATGGAGAACCTGGTATATTTAGTGCAAGGTATGCTGGTGAAGAGGCAAGTGATAAGGATAATCGAAATAAGCTGATTGAAAAACTTAGCCTTCTTAATGAGGAGGAAAGAAAAGGCTATTTTGAATGTGCAATAGCTTTAGCAACTCCGGAAAAGGTTCTTAAAGTCACACTAGGAAGGAGTGAGGGTTATTTAGTTACAGAAGCAAGAGGAGGAGGAGGTTTTGGTTATGATTCTCTTTTTGTAAAGTATGAATATAACAAGACGTTTGCAGAGTTGGATGGAGAAGTTAAAAATAAGATATCAGCAAGAGGCAAGGCTTTAGAGAAAATGAGGAATTGTTTACTTGATACCTTTCTTCAGAACTTATGATTTTTTTTATAGATGCTTATAATATGTTCTTTCACAGCACCTTTGAACACGGAAATAATGCTTTTCAGCTGACTAGAGAGAGGTTCATTCAATTTTATAAAGGCCGTTTAAAGGATACTTCAGGCACCCATATCTTCATTTTTGATGGTAAAAGGGGTAATGAGTTTCCGATACCTAGTGTGACTGGAAGTGGAAATGTTGAGGTGATTTTTTCACCACCTGATCTTTCAGCAGATGATTATATTATTGAAAGGCTTTCGCATGATAAGGACACTCACTCTATTTGTCTTGTTTCTAATGATAAGGGGTTATTAAATAGAGCAAAACAGTATCGAGTACAATCAATGAGTCAAAAATCGTATATTTCTCTCATAAATAAGAAGAGGACGTTCAAGCAGAGCAAAATAGATTATATAGAGGATGAGCAAGAAATAGTGCGTTTAGAGAGGATTTTTAGTAAAGAGCTAAACTCTTCTGAAGAGAATTGAATCTTTCAGAAATTTTTAGCTTAATTATAGCTCTTTTTATATTTTTTATAGTGAAAGGTGACCACAAGAAAGTTAAAGAATCACCCCTCCCCTCTTAATAAGGAACTGTTAATTAACTGAGAAATAAAACACCGTTGAGGTGTGAAGCATTGATAGTTAAAGGAAGTATAAAAAATAGACTTTAGCTATTAGTAAAAAAGGCTGTGTTTTTTAAAACCTCTTACTAGTTATAGTAATGATGGAAAAAGAGGATAATTTCCCACTCAATTATTATAAGGATATTTATTATTTAAAGATTATTGATGGTTACTCTTTTTGTAATTAATGGTTTAGTTAGGGGAATAAAAAAGCAATCAATTAGATGATTAAAAGTGAGTGTTCTTTTGCTTAATAATATTATGCATAATAGTTGAGGGTTGTTTATTAGTGTTAGAATATACGTCTAATAGTGTATTGGGAGTCTGAGGTGATTTTGGAAGACCAGGATTTTGTCCTTTCAAGCCGATTAAATCGTTCTCGAAGAGGTGTGTAGTGTATTCCTTCTAGTTCTTCGGATTCAATACAGCGTCTGTTGTCTAGTATAATGAACATATGTCCCCTCCATACAACAATATCTAGGGGCACGATCTGATCCTTTGTAATCGGGGTACCGTAGGATAAGAGATCAGAGGTATTTCTAGGAGTGGAGCCACCTGATACTTCATAAAGAAGACCTGAGCAATCTACCCCTTGTAGAATGAGATTTTTCCATTCAAAAGGGGAAAGAGATCTTTTTTCTATAGGGTATAGGTCCTTTTGGAGAAAAACGCCTCCAGAGCAATTTCCACCCCATAAATATAGACTTTTAGGGAAGTTATTTAGCCTTTTAAGAATTTCTTGCTTAGACGGAGTTTTCTTTAGAGAGGTAGATGAAGGAGAGTTTGTAAAATAGCGAAGATCAGCATAGAGTTGCTTATTAGATGGGTAGCTCTCTATTGTTATTGCAACAACATTTTTGCTGTGATGTTCTACTAGGGCGTGGGTATCTTTAAGAGCAATGAATTCAAGTGCTCTTGTAAGGCATTTTTCATCAAAAAGAGTCGAATTTTTAGTAAAAGAAAAAAGGTCTGTAATATGCGGAGTGTTAAAAATTGGAGTGGGAATAGTTGTGAGTTTTTCCATTTGCAAATTATTTCTATTCCATATACATTACCAACCTAATAAAGTTATATCAATGCGTCTTAAAAAGAAAGGTGATTATGGGAAGAAAGAGTTATATTATTTTATCTTTATTTGTGATTTTATTTAGCTCATGCGGTAAGGATTGCCATGGAAAGATAGAAAGAGAAAGACAAAAGATTGCCATAAATATAAGAAACAATCCTTCTACCCTGCATCCTCAGAGGGTACGTTCACTTTCTGATGTAAATTTAGCAAAGATGTTTAATGAAGGTTTAACACGAATTGGTGAAGACGGTGTTTCTCATTTAGCAATAGCACATGAAATCACATTATCTGAAGATAAGAGAGTGTATAGAATTACACTCAAGGATACCTATTGGTCTAATGGTGATAAAGTGGAGGCTCAGGATTTTGTTTCTGCATGGCGCATGGCTCTTTCTCCTAGTTACCCATCAGATAATAGTTTTTTACTCTATCCAATGAAAAATGCTAAAGCGATAAAGGAAGGAAAGTTGCCCTCAACACTTTTGGGAGCAATGGTAGTTGATGAAAAAACAGTAGAGATTCATTTAGAAAAACCTGTTCCCTATTTTCTTGAATTGACATCTCTGCCAATTTATTTTCCTTGCCATAGGAAAAATAGCGAAGATTTTATTGCAGGAAGTAGTGAACCAAAAGAGAGGATATCAAATGGTCCTTTTCTCCTTGATGAGTGGAAGCAAAATGATGAGATGGTAGCTATAAGAAATCCTCTGTACTGGGATAAGCAGAAAGTAAGGCTAGATGAGATAAAGATGATCATGGTGGATAATGATACTGGGCTTAAGATGTTTGAAGATGGTCAGCTGCATTGGGAAGGATCACCATTTTCTACACTTCCATTGGATTCAATAGCTCACTTAGAAGATCGAAATTTAGTGAGTAATGATCCTGTTTTAGGTACCTATTGGATCAGGACTAATATTAATCTATATCCCTTGCATAGCCAAAATATAAGAAGAGCATTATCGAGTGCTATTGATAGAGACGCAATTGTAGAACATGTAACAAATAATAGTCAGATTGCAGCAACAGGGATAGTACCTGCAACGTTAGGTTTAAGTTCTATTTCATATTTTGGTGAAGAAGTGGGTAATGATGCTCATAGATTTTTAGCAGCAGCAGAGAAAGAAGATGCGATTAGTCTAAAGCAGTTAAAGAAATTAACTTTAACCTATGTTGCAGACGCAAGAAATCATAGAATAGCCCAGGCCGTGCAAGATCAGTGGAAGAAAAGTTTGAATTTGAAAGTTAGCCTTGAGGCTCTTGAACCAAAGGTGTATTTTGATCGCATTTCAAGAGGCGATTTTCAGCTAGCTTGTGGTTCGTGGATTGCTGATTTTAATGATCCTATTAACTTCTTAGAAGTATTTAAATCAAAAAATATTGGTACGAATAATACAGGGTGGGAGAGTATAAATTATACAAAGGCAATTGAGGAAAGTTATTTTGCGACAACAGTAGAAGAACGTACACAACAGATGAGAGAGGCTGAAGAGATCATTATGAATGAAATGCCTGTGCTTCCTATTTTTCATTATAATATGCAGCATGTAAAGACCAATAAGCTAAAGGGTGTTGTATTAACTGGCTGTGGCCACATTGATTTTAAGGAAGCTTACTTAGTATTAGGAGATCCAGATGAATAGAAACATTTTTTTTTTTTAAACTTGCTCTTGCCAGTTACACTACTAGATTCTACAAGCCTTCAGCTGGTTAATGATAGTGTATTTGATTTAACAGCGGTTATATATAATGCTAATAATGTGCAACTTGGAAGAATACCGATGAAGCACACTCAGCACTATAATTGGCATGAGGAAACTCAGACATTTTCTGCTAATTCAAATAGACCATATACGCCTTATAAGGTTGTATGGGAATGTGATACGGGATCTCCCTATGATTATTCACAGAACAAAGGAAAGAAAAAAAATGAATACAAGAATGAATATGGAACGTGCTCAAATGTTGCTCCTGGATCGATGGTTAGGGCCGTAGAATCAACTTCAGGCGCACGGACATGTGTTATTAAAAAGGGGCGTAAAGCAAAAGAAAGGGACTTTAAAAAGGGAAATCAACCTGATGGCTTTAATCGATGGTCTAATGATGGGGGACAAACGTGGACAAATGATTCCTAGATGGATCGTGTATATATAGAAGATCCATTGAGATGTCATGTTCCTCTTTTGGGATTTCATTAAGTAGCTGTTTTTTGTAGAGCAACCCAATTTTTTCCCCAGAAAAAGTGGAGAGAAATTTGTCATAGTACCCCCCTCCACGTCCAAGTCGACTTCCTGTTAGTGAAAAAAAGACTCCTGGTGCAAGAAGAGCAATATTATTTCCGTGAAGTGCAGTTTGAGTAGAGGGTTCTTTAATTAGGGGATTGATTTTTGAAGGAGAAAGGTTGTCCATATTTATATTGACCTTATAGAAGGTCAAATTATCTTTTATTATCTTGGGAAGGTATAGTTTATTCTTTTGGGCGATCCTTTTATTTAATTTATGGGTGTCAGCCTCACCAGGAATAGAATAATATGAGCAAATAGCATCATAGGAATCAAGATATGAAAGAATTTCACTAATGATCTCTTCAGACATTATTACTGTATTCTTTGCTCTTTGAAGCCGTAATTTTTTTTTTGCATTTTGAATATCATTCAACTGGTGTACCTTTCGCATATTCTATTTTTCTAATAAAGTGGCCGTTTTTGTCAAAAATTGTAGCCACTCCCCTACCCTTAGTAACTCTAGAAACAGGGAGGTCTTCACCTTTTTTTAAATACTTTCCATCTATAAGGGTATTTTTATCATACTCCTCAACCATCATTAAGTTGCCATCCTCATACCAAGCTATGTAGATTCCTTGTTTATTATTATCTATGACAGATTTTTCGCTTTCAAGGTTGCCATTTTTATACCATGTTTTAATGATTCCATTAGCGCTACCATCTTTCCAGAAAATGGAGTATTTTTGAGGAGGAGTTTGTTCACAGGTTGTCAAGTCATAAAAAACAATTTCCTCACCATTTTTTTGCCCATTTTTAATATGGTATGTACTATGTAGATTTCCATTTTGGTGAAATTGTTTGATAAGACCATCTCTTACACCGGAGGAGTATTGTTCTTCTTTAATAAGAATCCCTTTTTTGTATTTTATTCTATTGCCGTTTCCATCAATAATCTCGCTGATAACGTTGCCAAAAACATCAAAATATTTAGCTTTAATTAGCTTGCCGTTTTCATATTGTTCTATTTTTTTTGGGTAAGAGTTATTGCCTGCAAAAAAACTTTCACCATTTTTTTGACCATTTGCATAATGTGAATAACCAACTTCTTTGCCATCTTCATTATAATAGATCACTTTTCCATGGATTAACCCCCTCTCGTAAGGGATTACCTTTGAGATAATTCCGTTGGAATAGAAGTATTGTGATTTTCCTGTTAATACACCTTTATCATAGTGAATTTCAGCTAATACCTTTCCTTGTTCATCAAAAACATAGCTATTTTTGTCAAAGATATATGAAGGCAGGGCTTCATCACTGATGTCTCCAATACCTTCCATGACAAAGGCTTCAATACGAAGCTTGCCTGAGGGGTGCCATTCCTTATATTCTCCATGTGCTCTTCCTGAGGAGGTTTCTAAATATTTATGGATGACACCATTTTTATGATATGAGGTGAGAATTTCCTTTTTCTTTTCACCACAATTAACAGAACGGATCACCTTTTTATAGGGTTGGGGGCTTAGAAAATCTATATGTGTGTATTTTTCTAGTTGTTCTGAGGATTTGTGAGTTTCATGGATGTCATTTTTATCTATTATCTGAATACTAACGATCTTTTCTCTTTCAGATATTTGTTGATAGTTCATACAGCTGGATAAACAAAGAACGGAGGAGAGATAAAAAAGGGTTTTTATTTTTCTATTTGAGTTTTTCATCGAGGGCCTCTTTGTACAAGATTTAGATCAAGAGAAAATATTTTATAGCCGTCTCCATACTCCTTATTTTCTATTGAAAAAGAAGTGATTAAAAGTTGAGGACGGTATGGATTAGGAAGGTGTCTTTCAATTTTAACACCTTCAACAAGAGTCAGTATTTTTTTTAGATCGTCTAGGTTAACATCTACTGGTGTATTAAGTTCCCAGAAGGTCTCATAGAATTCTGCATTTGAAGTCTGTTTTGTTTGGATAAATTTCATTTGGTTCTGTCCAGAGGTAAGGTAGTGAAGTCTTTGAGAAATAGGTGCGAACAGATCGTGGGAGAGCGAGTTTTGAATTTTTGATAGAATTTTAACATCCTGTTCTAAGAAGAGCCTTTTTTCAAGATATTCATGGATAAAGGTTTTATCAGAAGCTCCGAATTCCTTGAGGTAATGAGAGTGCATTTTTTGGATTGTGGCGGCTTTATGTGCTTTTGTTTCAACAGCGTTGAGTTTTTTCTCTAGTGCATAGAGGGTGTGTATTTTGTGTGAAAAGGTAGTAAAGCAAAAAGTAATGGGTATAAGAGAGCAGAGAGAGGCAAGAAAGAGAAAACTCATAGGTATTTTTGACTGAAGAATATAGTCAAACCAATGATCCTTTTTGGTTTTTGTTTTATTCTTTGATGTAAAAACAGATTTGAATCTCATCTTTTCCCTTAACAATGTTAACCTCCTCATTTTGATCTAAGATTGATGGAGCTTCCTTTAATTTTTTGATGATTATGTTGGGATCATTCTTATTAATCATGACCAAGGAGAGTGTAATTTTTCTTTTATTATCAAGGTTAGAAGCCTCTAGTGTTGGAAATTGAACTAATTCGTATTTTAATGACTTGATATATGCAAAATTGGCAAGAGTAGAATTAATCGAGCATAATAGTGGAGAAAGTAGAGGGGTTGGTTGAAGGTACTTTTTTTCTGTATTGATTTGGGACAATTCCTGCGTTAGTTTGGTGAGGTCCTCTTCAAATTGATGAGGCTTGATTCTTCCTTTATTTAGTGAAGGGTAGGGCGACGGAGAGAGATAGTTAATTGTTGTAATATTTTGAAATCTCCGTTTTAGGTAGCTTTCTTTTTGTAGAATCCTTGTTCCACAAAAAATAAGTGAGGAAAAGAGAAGAAGAGAAAAGGTGAGGGCTGCTTTTTTAAAAGTTCTACGTAGATTATTTTTCTGTTTAGTAGAAGGAAAATCTTTGTTTCTTAATTGGAGGGGTTTTTTTGAAAAATGACTTAAGGCTGCACCGATTTCAATAGCATAGGAGGCTAGTTGGAGTCTATCATATTCAAGATGCGGCGTAAGAGAGAGTTTTTTTAGAGCAATTTCATTTTTTTGTTGGACAAAATTTTCAAGGATTTCACTATAACCTGTAAAGATTACACCTTCGATGTTTTTATATTGGGGTAATTTTTGTAGATAGGCAAATCTTCTTAGGAGATTTTTCTGTAGATGGGCAACATTTTCATGAAAGACCCCTGAATTGGAAGATTCAGAGATTGCCATTTTTTCTACCTTCGATTTGAGAAAGGCAAAATCGAAGTCATTAAGGGTTGGAAAATCTATTTTTAGAGCATCGACTAGAGACCTTAGGCCTAGTTTTATAGAGAGAGAATGAATGAGTTTTTCTTTCTCAATTAAAACAACGGAGGAATTTTCCCAACCGAGGTGTAGAACAATGAATGTATGGTGATCACTTGCAAACATATTGGTAAAGCTGAGAAGAGCTTGACCGTCAGACGTGATCGAATCAGGATCAAAGCCTAGGTTTTTTACTGATTGAATATGGGATTGAAGATCACTATTTCTGACACCTAAGATTTCGACACTCCCCCCCTTCCCCTTCTTTTTTATATGAGGAATTATGAGCGCTTCTTTTTCGCTAAAAGGGAGAATAGCTTCTAATTGGAAGGGAAGAAGTTTTTTTAATTCTTTTTTTGAGGAAAAGTCAATATTTAGGGTTTTAGTGTAGATTTTATGAGAAAGAAGGCAAGAGACCGAGTGGATATTTGAATCTTCAATTTTTAGTTCGTTAGTTAGTTTTTTTTTTAATACAGTGAGGTTGTGAATGTCTTTTTTAAATTCCTGAATAAATTGAATAGATAAAGTTCCGCCTACACGTTTAATAAGTGCGACTTTAAAGTATGATCCATCTTCGTGAATACCTAAGACATACATAGATTATGGAGGGGTCGATTATTGGAACTAATTTAAAGGATGACGGAAAATAATTCCACGACTATTATGTCTTATTGAAGATTAAAGGAAGGTTGTTGTGTTACGTTACACAGTACATGTTTTTTTCGTAGTTTATACACTTATGTTATTTGCAAGGATTGCCCTCTCATGGTTTCCAAGTTGTTATAAATATAAGTTTACACATTTTATACGTTTTTATACAGACCCCTATCTAAAGGTTTTCCAGAGGATCATTCCTCCGATTGGTGGTGTTTTGGATCTGAGTCCTTTACTTGGTTTTTTTGCCCTCCGTTTTATTGAAAGAATTGTATTAAGAATACTTCCATAGTTATGTTTAAGCCGATAAAGATAGGATCATTACAGCTAAGATCAAATATAGTATACTCTCCTCTTGCGGGCTGTTCTGACTTTCCAACGCGCTTTATTGCGCAAGTATTTAAGCCAGGTCTTCTTTTTTGTGAGATGGTAAAGATGGATGGGTTGATACGGGGTTGTCATGACACTTTTCGCATTCTTGATTTTGACAAAACTATGCACCCTATTGGCGCGCAGATTTGTGGAAATAGCCCTAAGAAGGCCATGGAATCAGCAAGAATGATTGAAGATATGGGCTTTGATCTCATTGATTTTAATTGTGGATGTCCAGTGGATAAAGTCACAAAGGACAAGAGTGGTTCTTATTTATTAAAGTATCCAGATCTTATAGGTGAAATCCTTGCTGCAATAGGATCTGTAGTTAAAATCCCAGTTACAATAAAGATCCGTTCTGGCTGGGACTCAACGATGATTAATGCTGCCAAGATTACAAAAGTAGCAGAGTTAGCTGGGGCAAAAGCTGTTTTTATCCACGGTAGGACGCGGAAACAAGGATATAGAGGTCCTGCGATTTGGGATTATATTAAAGAAGCTTCTGCTATTGATAGAAAGATCATTATTTTTGGTAATGGTGATGTTTTTTGCCCTAGGAGTGCACAGGATATGATCAGTTATACAGGGTGTGATGGTGTGCTAGTTTCTCGAGGCTATCTTGGTAGTCCGTGGATAGCGAGTGAAATTGAGGATTATAAAAGTGGTAAGCTAGGTTCGATTGATATTAAGGCAGTTTTTTTGGAACATTTGGAAGTGATTTATAATTATAGGTCTCACTTCAAGAGCTTAAGTGATATGAGAAAGATTGCAGCTTGGTATCTAAGAAAACTACCTAATACAGAAGAGTTGAGAAAAGCGATTAATAAGGCATCATCTATAAAGGAGGTCATTCCTTTGATAGAAAAGGCAACTTTTATTCAAGGAAGTTATCCTGCACATAAGCTAGAAGTTCACAGAAAAGTTGAGCTCGAGACCGTGAAAGGATAAGTCAGTTTTTTCTAAGAAATAGAGGGGTGGTGGGCCTTTAGAAGAGATTTTATAAAATTGGAATTGATCCCAGAAGTATTTGCCCTTAAAGCCTAGGCTTGCTTGAAGAAAGAGATTTTCTTCTTCATACTCTTCCTCAAAACCGATCCCAATATAGAAGGATGTTTGTGGAACGAATTGGTGAAAGTGGTCATTAATTTTAAGGTACTGTCCTCCTTCTTTTTCATTAGTTTCATCATATAAAAGACGAAACTGGCTGTAATCATAAGCAACAGAAAGGGAGCTTTTAGCATAAATGGTATGAGCAAGCATCCATTTGCCAGTTGTACCTAGAAGAGGTCCTAGGCCAGAATAATGGCAATCGTTTTTAATAGTAGCTTGAAAATTATTCAAGTCCCCATTTCTAAAATAAGAAAGTTGTTTGATTCTAAACCATGATTGATCAAGTCCTGTTAGCGCCGTGATAAGTAGGTTTTCATTAAGGTGAAAGTCTTTAGTGATTGAAAGAGACAAGTTGTCATATTTAATTTGTAATAAAGAGCTTGAATGATGAACAGAGACATTAATTAAGGAGGCTCCGTTTAGAGGAACAATGACTTCGTTATACACTCCTTCTTCTGTCTTATTAGAGGCATGAAGCATATCAAATTTTAGCAACGCCTTCCAATCTGAGTGATAGATGCTTCTTCCTATGCAGAGGGAAAATCCTGGATAAAAGTGAAGATTATTTTTGAGTGTATTTGAAATGGTAGGTATTGCTGCGCCGCCACCTTGTTTTTTATAGGCATATTGTGTGCCTAGAACTTCTGGATGGTAATAGGTAAAAGCTCCCTTTACCACCCATTTATATTTTTCTTTTTCTAGCATATAGCTTGAATAACTTTTTTTATAACCTTTTGGTTTTGCAAAAATATGATCAGACTGTTTTTTCTCCTCTTGATTGAGGTCCATTGAATCAATTTTGCTATAGGGTAGGGCGAAAAAGAGTATAATAAATAGAAGTGTAGAGAACAGGCCGGTGCTTAGAAGAAAGGATTCTGATGAAAAAGATTTTTTATTCATAGACTTCTTATAGGTAAAATAAAAAAGAGTGGGTAGTACACCCACTCTTTTAATAATCAAGCTTAATGATTTACGTAGATTAGAAGCTCCAACGGAAATCTGCTATAAGACCCATGAGTGAGAACGAATTATTTTCATTTAGTGTGCTATAGAAAGCATCCGTACCTCCTGGAGTTGCAACACGAGAGATTCTCGAATTCTGATTCCAGTATTTTGAAGCATCAAAACCTAGTCTAAACTGAATATATTGTTGACCATCATAGAAACAATCATCCCACTGCAAACCTGTTGTATAACGAATAGTTGGAGATGAGCTTGCATGATTAAGACTAGCTTGCTGACTAGTTACTGTACCATAAAGAACATCATGAGTAACTTTAGTATTACCAAAGAGTAATGCAGAAGAGAAATCAGCAAAGAGAGCAAATCCATTTCCTAGAGCCCACTCTGTATCCATCTGAACTTTTGGTCCTACTCCCCAGAAGTATGATCCATTATTTACACGTAGAGGATTAGCTAATGCAACTGGAGCTAATGATAGGAATGTTGCCTCTGATGTAATATTGATCCAAGAGGCTTGTAATCCAAAACCTGGGACAATAGACGCTCTTCCACTTATATATGCACCCCTTTCAATTGCCAAATCAACCATATAATATTTTGATTTAACTTGTGCACTTCCGCTCCCTGCAGAAGTTAAATCATTACCAGCTCCATCAAGGTTATTAAAGCTAATACCTGTCGGAAGGATTGTTACCGCTGCACCACCAGCAGGAGATCCTGCTGTATGTGTTTTTGATGTAGAGTGTAACCAGTTAAAGCGAAGATCTGCCATCCAGTCGTCATGAAGGAAGTTGTATCCAATTCCTGCTGTAATACCTACATCAAGATTAAAATCTGGTTTGTGTACCTCACCAATAGGATTACCAGCAGCATTCCCATTTGAAGCATAATCTGTGCCTGTAATGTATGCTGATTCAGCAAGGATGCCAATATCAAAATGGAATCTGCTTGAATCAATTACAGGGTAGTTATGGCAAAGGGTAGCCCCTTTACAACAATTTGGTTTTAGGTTGTCGTTAGCATCACCAGCAAGCATTGGAACACAAGCAAGGGATGCTGCAGCAACAGTCAACCTTTTAATAAAGCTCTTATTCATTTTTTACCTCACAAGGGTTAATAAACATAATCTGTTATCATTAATCCTTCATATAAGATAAAGGGGGAATTATTAAAACTTTTTTTTATTTTAAATAATTTATAATGAATAATAAATAGAGGTTAGTTGTTTTTGAGCTCTTGATTAATAAGGAGTTGAGTTAGTAATTAGTTTATTTTTTTAATATAAAATTAATTAGTTTTTTTTTAGCACCTATGAGCGTGCAGTCCTCTTTTTTTATTATATGTACAGGAATTGTTTCTAAAAGTGGCTTGAATCTACCTTTATCGAGGAAGCCATTTATAAAGTGTTCTTGGAAGATTGGTATTAGGTGGGGAATAATGCCACCACCTATATATAAGCCAGAGTAGGGTAAGGATTTAAGAGCAAGGTTTCCAGCCTCCCTTCCACATAGTATAGAAAAGAGCTTTATAGTCTCATGTGCAATTTTGCATGAGCGATCTAAAGCAGCCTTTGAGATTTGGGGAGCTTTGATACTTGAGTTACTATGATCTAGAAACTGGTATATATTGCAAATCCCCATACCAGAAAGAACGTATTCATAGGAGATATGTTTCTTATATTTATTTTGTAGAAACTTAAGAAGATTAATTTCTTGAGGAGTTACAGGGGCAAAGTCACAATGCCCGCCTTCTGTAGCCAGGTGATTTTCTTCATTGTTAGAGACTGTGATGATAGATTCACCAAGTCCTGTACCTGGTGATAAAATGGCTTTTGTGGATTGAGGGTTGTATTTACCCTTACATACAGTAACTAGGTGTTCATTATTAAGGCAGGAAACGCCTAATCCATTTGCAATTAGATCATTGATAAGAAACAGTTCGCGAAACTTAAATTGTGATTTTAGTGTGTCAGCACAAAGGTTCCAATTTCTGTTTGTAAGATGGCATTTATTGTTTTTTATCACACCGGCAACGGCAAGGCATGCATAGGAGGGGGAATCTTTTTTAAGGAAGGTTTTTAGTGTAGAAACAAAATCTTGAGAACAATCTTTTCCGGTGAGTTTAACTTTTCTTATTAGCTTTGTTTTATTATTTTCTAGTTGATATAGAGCCAGCCTACAGTTTGTTCCTCCTATATCAGCAATAAGTAACAATTCTTGAATTTGATTTATCCCCATGATATTGTTAGTGTATTAGGAAAAAACTTTTTACCTCAAGGGATTGTTATGGCATCAGAGAAAGAAGCAAGAAGATCAGCATTGGATTCAGCAGTAGAGCAGATTAAAAAGCAATTTGGAGATGGGGCAGTTATGTCTCTTGGGCAGCATAGTGCAAATAGAGCTATTGATGCCATTTCTACCGGGTCTATTGCATTAGATATAGCCCTTGGTATAGAGGGGTTGCCAAAGGGAAGAATTATAGAGGTTTATGGTCCTGAATCTTCTGGAAAGACAACGCTTGCAACACATGTAGTTGCAAATTGCCAAAAGGCTGGTGGAACCGCAGCATTTATTGATGCAGAGCATGCTCTGGATCCTTCTTATGCGGAAAAGATAGGTGTGAATGTTAAGGATTTACTTATTTCTCAGCCTGATTGTGGTGAGGAAGCTTTAAATATAGCAGAGATGTTAGCGAGATCACACGCAGTAGATCTTATAGTGATTGATTCTGTAGCAGCGCTAGTTCCTAAGGTAGAACTTGATGGTGAGATTGGAGATGTACACATGGGTCTTCAGGCAAGAATGATGTCACAGGCCTTAAGAAAATTATCAGCAACACTGTCAAAGACGAATACTATGGCTATTTTCATTAACCAGATAAGAGAAAAGATTGGTGTTATGTTTGGCAATCCTGAAACAACAACTGGTGGTAGGGCGCTAAAGTTCTATTCATCAGTGAGATTGGATATTAGGCGCACAGGGAGTATTAAGGGGCCAAATCAGTTAGACATTGGTAATAGAACGAAGGTAAAAGTAGTTAAGAATAAATTGGCTCCTCCTTTTAAGGTTGCAGAATTTGATATTCTCTTTAATGAGGGGATATCTAAGACAGGATCTCTTATTGATTTAGGAATAGAATATAATATTATTGATAAGAAGGGCCCATGGTTAACCTTTAAGGAAAAGCGCTTTCAAGGCAAAGAGGCTACAAGGATTGAGTTAAAAGCAAATCCTCAATTTGCTAAGGAGCTTGAGGCCTTGATTTACAAGAAGCAAGCTGAGAATTATTCGCAAGAAGGTGCTAGTAAAGTCATAAAATGAAGCACTTAATTATTAAGATGAGTGCTATAGGTGATTTGATTCACCTCTTTCCTGCAATTACAGATGTGTGGAGGAAGAGAGGTGAAAAGTTTGATTGGATTGTCTATAAGAACTTTGCATCTTTAGTGGGCCTACATCCAGCAATTGATTGTGTGATCCCTGTTGGTTTAAAATATAGAAAACTTTCTGATGCATTTGGATATGAAGGTGTTGCTTGGACATATAAGAGGGTCAGAAAGGAGAGTTATAAAAACTGTTTTGATTTACAGGGTAATATAAAGAGTGCGCTAGTTACTTACTGTTGTAGGGGACATAGGGTTGGTTATACAAAAGAGGCTATGCGTGAGGGTGCTGGTCATATAGCATATCAAACAAAGATTCCATCAACAGAGACGCATATTATAAATAAGCATAGGGCTTTTTTTGGCTCTTTTTTTGGTTATGATTATAGGGAGCTACCGCTCTCATTTGGTATTGAGAAAGAGCATGTAGAGGCAGATAATTGTATTATATTGATTCCTAATGCAAGTTGGAGGAGTAAGTTGTGGCCAGAGAAGTATTGGCGCGAATTAGCAAAAAAAATATCTGAACGGGGAATTTCAATTGCACTTCCTCAAGGGTCAGATGAAGAGGTTATACGAGCAAAAAGGGTGATTGAAGGAATAGAAAACGCTACGCTGCTTCCAAAAATGGATTTTGAAGGCTTAGCTACTTTCTTTGTGAAAGCACGGATGGTGATTGGTTTGGATACAGGGCTTACGCATCTAGCGCAAGCCTTAGATATACCAACACTTTTGTTGTTGGGACCTAATAAAATTGAGTATATTGGGATTATGCAAGGGCGAGGAACAACACTCACAGTAAATCACCTTTGTAGATGCAGTGAAAAAAGGATTTGTACACAAGATAAAAAGAACTTCTGTTTATCTAAGCTAAAAGTAGATGAGGTGCTAAAACATATAACCTCAGTTAACAAACCATCATAGGCTATTAGGCCTTGGTTTGCATTTATCGAGTATAGTTGATTATGATTTCGTCTTTATTTTTATTATACAATCAGTGGGAATTTGGAATGAATTGACGTCTTTGTGATGAGGAGAGGATGTTTAAGTGGTGGCGATACTTGGTGATAACACGTCTAGAGCATTTAATGCCTTGTTTTGAGAGAAGAAGGGCAAGGATCTCATCAGAGAGCGGTTTTTGTTTGTTTTCTTGCTTGATTAGCTCTTGTAGAAGAGTTTTTGCTCTTGATGTGGATGAGGAGTGAGTAAAGAAGTGCTTGAAGGGAAGAAGACCAAGGGGAGTATCGAGATATTTAGAGTTTACAGCCCTTGATAGTGTAGAATTACTTAGGCCCAGGGAGGCTGCAGCTTCTTGCATTTGTATTGGCTTTAGTTGATTAGACTGCCCCAGTAAGTACTGATATTGTTGACTTATAATGTAATGGGTTATTTTTGTTATGATTTGCATACGCGTTTTTAGAGAGTGGATAAGCCACTTTCCTTCCTTACTATAGAATTTTTCTAGGGAGTTTGGGGTTGTCACTGCTTGAAGCTCAAAAGGTGGTAGTTGTTCGAATGAGCCTGTCCATTTTCCATTTTCATAGCTAATAGATATTTCTGCTCGAATTGGTGGGTTGTAGGTGGTGTTAAATTGCAATCCTGGAAAAGGATTAAGCGGTTTGATCTCTTTTTCAATTGATTTGGTAATAGCATCGATATGAACTTTTTCCCTATGAGCAATTTTATTTAATTGATTATTGGTAAAGAGAATAAAATGGTGTTTGATTATCTTATAGGCAAGAGAGCTCTTTTTTTCTGAGAGCTGAATGAGAAGGGCTTCTTGAGCATTTTTTGCTCCAACTCCTATAGGATCTAGCTGTTGAAGCTTGCTAAGTACTTTCTTAGCTTCTTGCTGATCATTGACTTGATCAAACATTTCATCGAGCGATTCCTGGATAAAACCCTTATTATCAATATGGCCAATAAGTCTCTCTGCAATAGTAAATTGTGCAGATGTAAATTCAACTCTAGCTTGTTCTATTAGGTGTGAATAGAGCGTTTTATCTTCAATGATTGTGGTTGAAGGCGAATATTGGAATAACTTTGACTCATCATATTTTTTTCTAAGAAGGGGGTTTTTTTCTACCTGTTGATCAATCCAAGAAGAGAGATCCTCTATTGGCATTTCTAGGATTTTTATTGCTTGCTGCATCTCATGCGTAAGACATAGAGATTGAGTTTGTAAGAAATTTAGTGATAAAGAAGTCATCGCTTTTATTAATTAATTAATAATTAATAGATATTATAATTAATAATTAAACGATAGATAATTTAGCATACTTTGTAGCGAGGGAACGTGTAAGTTGTTCATCACAAAAGAAGACGTCAACAGTAATGCCTACTGACGTGTTATACACTTTTTCTATTCTTCCCTCACCAAAAGAGGGGTGACTGATACGCATGCCAACTTGATAGGTACACTCTTCTTCATCTGTGGGTGTGTTATAATAATTTGTGATCTTCTTTGGCTTAATGATTTCAACATGTGAATAATCTAGCTCATCGATAAATCGGCTAGGAGTCATCTCTTTTACTGAACCCCAGAGCATTCTTGTTTTGGAATATGTCATATAGAGATGTTTTTTTGCTCGCGTCATACCTACATAGCAAAGGCGTCGTTCTTCCTCTACCTCATCATTATTAGATTTTGAGTTGATGTGGGGAAAGAGATCTTCTTCCATACCCACCATAAAGTTAAGGGTAAATTCCAAACCCTTAGAGTTATGTAGAGTCATGAGGGAGACTTGAGGCTCATAGGTTTGGTGTTTATCTAATGAGGATTGTAAAGAAAGCTCTTCGAGGAAGGGGTAGATTGGGTGAAGTGAATTTTCAAAGTTAGACTCTTCTTCAAATTCAACCATCTTGCTTCCAAGCTCTTGAATATTTTCATAGCGGTCTTTGTAGGTTTCTTCATCTTCCTTGAGATAAGTCTCGTACTCAAAATAGATCAGAATCTCTTTTAAAACATCAATAAGAGGCTTACCCTTTTTGATTAGGTCGACAATGTGGTGATAGGCAGAAATAAACTGCGCTATTGCAGTTTGCTGTTTAATATTTAGCTTTACAGGCGGGTTTGGTGATGAGAGTAAATCAATGATTGATATTTGGTTTTCATCTATCGTGTTTTGTAATTTTGTAATCAGACTCGGTCCGATACCACGTTTTGGCAGGTTAATGACTCTTGTGAAGCTGATAAAGTCATAAGGGGAGATGAGGAGTCTTAGGTAAGCGAGGATGTCTTTAATCTCTTTACGTTGATAGAAGGAGAGTCCACCAATAATAATATAGGGAATATTCGATTTTAGCAGGTGATCTTCAATAATCCTAGATTGAGAATTAGTTCGATATAGAATAGCTATCTCGTTAAGAGGAAGATCTTGATCATTATGGTAGGTATTGATGGTTTTTATCACAAAATTTGCTTCTAATCGGTCAGTCATAAAGGAGGATAGAAAGACCTTGTCCCCATCGCCAAGGTCAGACCAGAGATTTTTTTCTAACCTAGAGGTGTTATGGCTAATGACACTATTTGCTGCAGAGAGAATATGATTAGTACTTCGATAGTTTTGTTCCAGGCTGATAGTGGAAGCTGTAGGAAAATGCTTATCGAAATCGAGGATATTTTGAACTTTTGCTCCTCGCCATGCATAAATTGATTGATCGGGGTCACCGACAGCAAAGATATTGTGATGAGATCCTGCTAATTTTTTTATGATGAAGACCTGTACTTCATTTGTATCTTGATATTCATCGACAAGGATGAAGTTAAAGCGCTCTTGCCATTTTTTTAGCACTGTGGCGTGGTTTGTAAAGAGCACTGCTGTGAGGAGAAGAAGGTCGTCGAAATCGAGGGCGTTATATTCTTTAAGTCTTCGTTGATAGAGTTGGTAGGTATTGAGTAATATTTTGTCATTTTCTGTTTGATGATCAAGGGTGACTTCATCAGGAAGAATAAGTGCATTTTTAAAGGAGGAAATTTTTGAGCGTAGACTATTTGTTGTCTTTTTTTCATCTTTATAATTAAGTTCTTTTAGACATTGTTTTAAAAGTTTTAACGAGTCATTGTCATCATAAATTGTAAAAGGGGTTTTGTAGCCAAGATTGGAGATGTCTTCTTGTAGTAATTTATAACAAAGTGAATGAAATGTAGCAGTAAGAACATTTTGTTTAGTGAGAGAATAGACCCTACTTTTCATCTCTTTTGCAGCTTTATTAGTAAAAGTGAGGGCTACAATTTTTGCTGGCGAGATCCCAATATTGATAAGGTGGGATATTCTTGTTGTTAGAACTCTAGTTTTTCCGGAGCCTGCTCCTGCAAGAACTAGCAAGGGGCCTTCGATGTGATCTTTGGCTTTTTCTTGCTCAGGATTTAGTGGATGTGTTAATTTTTGCATCCATAAACCTTACCATTAAGTAGAAGGGATTATCAAGATGAAGTTGTTTTTCAGCGTTCTTATTTTATGTTGTCCCCTTATTGCTAAAGTAACAGTGGGGCTGGATCGTTTTTTTGATGAGAATATAATTCTTGAATTTAAGGGTAAGGGGGTAGCAGTTGTAACGAATCATAGTGCTATTCGGGCAAGCGGTAAGAATGCTGTAGAGAGTTTTCTTCAAAAGAAAAAGGAGATGAACTTAAAAGCCTTCTTTGCCCCTGAGCATGGTTTATTTGGTTTGGAACATGCTTCAGAAAGAGTAGGTGATATTACACTTGCAGGTCTTCCTGTTTACAGTCTGCATGGGAGGACAAGAAGACCTACGGATAAGATGCTTGAAGGAATTGGGGTAATTATTTTCGATATTCAAGATATAGGGATCAGGTCATATACATATGCTTCAACACTCTTTTATGTGATGGAAGAGGCTGCAAAGAGAAAAATAGAGGTCTGTGTCTTAGATAGACCAAATCCAATGGGAGGAGAGCTTGTTGATGGACCTTCACTGGAAGATAAGTGGCGTTCATTTGTAGGCTATCTTGATGTTCCTTACTGTCACGGTATGACAATAGGAGAACTTGCACGTTGGTTTAATGCAAAATACAAGGTGGGATGCTCTTTAAAGGTGGTTGAGATGAAGGGTTGGAATAGGAAGATGCGCTTTAGTGATACAGAGCTTACCTGGATTCCAACAAGCCCTAATATACCGGAATCAGATACACCTCTCTATTGTGCAACTACAGGAATGATTGGAGAGCTTTCTCTTGTAAATATTGGTGTTGGGTATACACTTCCCTTTAAGTGCTTAGGGGCTCCCTGGATTGATGCTGAGCTCTTTAATAAAGTTTTGAATGCTCATCAATTACCTGGAGTGGAATTTCATCCTATTCACTATAAGCCTTTTTTTGGGTCTTATAAAAATAAAGAGTGTCATGGAATAAAGATAACAGTGAAGGATACATCGGTATATAAGCCGATAAGAACTTTTTATACCTTGATGGCTACATTAAAACAGTTGTATCCAGATAAAGTAGTACAAAAGCTTAAGAATTCTAGAGAAGATATGTTTTGTAAGGTTAATGGTACAGAAGCTACTTTGAAAGCATTTAGGGAGCAGAAAGTTTTCTTATGGAGCCTTATTGAAAAAGATGCTTCCTTTTGTCAGAGATTTTGTAAGGAAAGAGAACAGTTCTTATTATATTAATAGATCTAAAATTGCTTTTTTTGTGTGAAGGATATCACTATTTTCAAGTGAATATTGATAACAGTGGCTGTTAAGTTTGTTGGCAAGTTCAAGTGCGAAGAAGAGTGATTTTTCTTGTTTTTCTTTGATCATACTTTTTTCATAGTAGCAGTTTGGTCGTCTATTTTTAAGACGCAGATAATTTGAGTCTGTACTTACTGATAAATGCAGGTAGTAATTAATAGAAAGAGGAAATATGCTGCTTAGCTGGTGAGTATCGCTATGTTTTTTTTTATAGTGGCCTTCAATAATTACATTTGAAGATTTAGTTGATGAAATTAGTTGGTGGACTAGCTCATAGAGTTGCTTTTCAGGGATGTTATCTAGACTTTTTCCAGTAATTTCTTTTATTTGCGAAGAGAGGTGAATGTAATAAAAGCTTACCTCTTGTCTTAGTTGATTAATGAATTGAGACTTTCCTATTCCAGGAGCTCCTCCTATAAATATAACTATTTTTTCCATTTTTGATTTTATTATATCAAAATAACGACTTTCTATTAATAAACCGAATGTTTGTTATTATAAAAATAAAAAAAAAAGAGGGAAAAACTGTTACCGATCTTAGAAAAGATCTGCTTTGTTCTATGCACAAATATTGTGTTCCACGTGAAGATGAGATCGAAGTAATAGAATAGGACTTGAAGAAAAAGGCTGTGATAAGGATGATGGGTGGCAACTTTTGCGCCGGTAGCTCAGCTGGATAGAGTACTTGGCTACGAACCAAGGGGTCGGGGGTTCGAATCCCTCTCGGCGCGTTTTTCTAGGAACAATCTATGATACAAGTAGTATCCCTTATTAGAGGACCAGTAGAGACTAATGGCTACCTTGTTTTTGATAAAAAGACAAAGGATGGTATAGTGATCGATGTTCCGATTGATAGTTGTAAAGATTTATTGCAGCAGATAAAAAATCATGGTCTAAAAGTACATGGGATCTATTTAACGCACTCTCATTTTGACCATATGGGAGAAGCTAATTGCTTAAAAAATGCTCTTAATATCTCTGTATTTATTCATCCTGATGACAAGGAAAATCTAGAAAAACCAGGTGTTGATGGGCTTGGGTATACCGGAGTGGAACCAGTAGAGGATGCTATAGCTATTATTGATGGGCAGGCCATAGATGCAGGAAGTCTGCATTTTACAGTTCTACATACACCAGGACACTCTCCTGGATGCATCTGTTTCTATTTTGAAAAAGAGAAAATACTTTTTTCAGGAGATACCATGTTTAATGGCGGTTTTGGAAGGGTTGATTTTCCTACGTCAGATTATAACGCAATGCAAGAATCCCTAAGACGACTTAACGCATTGCCCGAAGATGTTGCTGTTTATTGTGGTCATGGTGAAAAAACAAGCATTAGAGAAGAAAGATTGATGAAATATTAGAGGAGAAAAGATTTATGGGACTCGTAGGAAGTCAGGCGCCCGAATTTGTGGCAACAGCAGTACAAGATAATAAGACAATAGATAATTTTACATTGAAGGATTTTGAAGGGGAGAAATATGTGCTTTTTTTCTTTTATCCTTTAGATTTTACTTTTGTCTGTCCAACAGAGCTGCATGCTTTTCAAGAGCAGTTAGAGGCCTTTGAAAAGAGAGGTGTTCAGGTTGTTGGGTGCTCAGTAGATAGTGCTTTTTGTCATCAGGCATGGTTAGCTACTGATAAGAAAGATGGTGGTATTAAAGGAATCACCTATCCTTTAGTTGCAGATATTACAAAGTCAATTGCTAGAGATTATGATGTGTTATTAGAAGATAAAGGAGTTGCTTTTCGTGGTTTGTTCTTAATAGATAAGGAAGGAATTGTAAGACATCAGATTGTTAACGATCTTCCTTTAGGCAGGTCTGTAGATGAAGCTCTACGAATGTGTGATGCATTGCAGCATTTTGAAGAGGTCGGAGAGGTTTGTCCTGCAAATTGGAGTGAGGGCGATAAGGCAATGGAGCCTACACAAAAAGGGCTAAAAGACTATTGTAGTTAATGATAAGTTTTACTTGCGAGGTTTTAGGATCGTTTCTCTAGAAATGGTCCTAAGATCTATATACGCTGGGGATATTTGATAACACTATGCTCTTAGTATTTCAGAGATTCTGAGGAGTTGATTGTATTTTCCTGTGCGTTCACTTCTTGCAGTTGCTCCAAATTTTGTATACGAAGAATTAGTTGCTACAGCGAGGTCTGCTATGAATGTATCTTCTGTTTCACCGGAGCGATGGGACATAATAGTCTTGTAGCCTTTATTTTTTGCAAGACTAATGGCTTCTAAAGTCTCTGTGATAGTGCCTATTTGATTGGGTTTAATTAATATTGCGTTTGCTACCTGTTCATCGATTCCCTTTTGAAGAAGAGCTGTATTTGTGACAAAAAGATCATCGCCTACAAGTTGTACCTTGTTTCCTAGGCGTGAGGTCATTAATTTCCACCCTTCCCAATCATCTTCAGCTAAACCATCTTCTATTGATATGATGGGGTATTTTTGACATAGTAAATCAAGAAAATCGATCATACCTTCTGAGGATAATTTTTGTTTGTCTAATTGATAGAAGCCTGAGGAATAGAATTCAGAGGAGGCTACATCGAGAGCTAGGAATGTGTCCTCACCTGGTTTATAGCCGGCCTCTATTGTACTATCAATTAGAAGATTTATGGCTTCATCAGTACTCTTAAGAGTGGGAGCAAAGCCCCCTTCATCACCTACAGATGTAGAGAGTTTTTGCTTATGAATCCTCAGCTTTAAAGTTTGATAAATTTCACAGATTTGTTGAAGTTGTTTTTGATAGCTTGTGGTTTCATTGGGAATTATCATAAATTCTTGTATGGAGAGAGAATTATTTGCATGCGCTCCACCGTTAAGTAGATTAGCCATAGGTAGAGGAATATTAGTAAGATGATCTAGATCAAATTCATCTATAATGGAGAGAAAGAGTGATCTTTTTTCAGCTAATGCTTGTACTTTTGCATAGGCTATGGAGACTGCAAGGATTAGATTTGCACCAAAGTTACTTTTATTTTTGGTTCCATCTAGAGCAATGAGCTCACGATCTAAACGTTGTTGGCAAAACTCACGACCCTTAAACTCTTTTGCAATTATCTCGATCTTTTTACAGATATTTTTGACACCCTTGCCCTTGAAGCGACCAGACTCATTATCTCGAAGTTCTATAGCTTCTTTTGTGCCTGTAGAAGCTCCTGAAGGCACACTTGCATAGGCCTCGGTGTTATCGTCTAATGTTATTATTGCTTCAATTGTAGGGTAGCCTCTTGAATCTATAATTTCTCTAGCGGAGATATCTCGAATGGGTTTCATTATTTTCCCTTATACTTAAATAAGAAGCGTAACGAAAAGGTGAAATTTTCCCTTTTTCTACTGCTTGTTTTACACCGCAAACCTGTTCATGGGTATGGGTACATCCAGAAAATTTACAATGCAATGAATATTTCTTTAAGTCAAGGAAGTAGTTGGCTATATCGGATAAAGGAAGGTTATGAATGGCAAAGCTCTTAATACCCGGAGTATCGATACAAAAACCACCCTTTTCTAGAGGGATAAGGGAGGCTTTTGTTGTTGTATGTGATCCTTTTGATGTGTTTTCAACAACAGCAGCTGTTTTTAGGTTTGTACCAAGGATTAGATTCATAATTGAGCTTTTACCCACACCTGATTGTCCTGAAAATACGGAAGCTTTCTCTTTGAGAGCCTTTATGAGTGGAGCAAAGCCCTTTTTTTCTCTTGCTGAGACAAAAAATATTGGAATGGAAAGACTCTTATATGTTTTTTTTAAGTCTTTTATGAGTTGTTTGTCTTCTTTTGAATCCACAAGATCAACCTTATTAATGACAAGAATTGGGATGAGGTTACCAATATTAGCAGCTATAATGTAGCGGTCAAGCAAGGAGGGCTTTAGAGCGGGTTCTTTAAATGAAGCAGTAATGATTACCTGATCAATATTTGCAGCAATTGTATGTTCTTTTCTTTGGTGGAGAGAGTCCTTACGGGAAAGAGAGGAAAATCTTGGGGCAATATGATCGATCAGGTTTTGTTCGTTGATATGGACAAGATCACCGATGCAAAGGAGGTTTTTTTTCTGGGTAAGCTCTTTTTTTAAGGAGCCTTTAATACTAGCTTCAATAAATTCATTATCCTTATTTAGTGAAACTGTACTGGAGGAAATCGAGAGAACACGCCAGAGATCCTCTTTTCTTATACTAAAAAGTTTAGACTGTTGTTTATTAAGATTAGTAAGTTTATTGAAGGAGCGATCAGATTTTTGTTTTTGCTTACGCTCTTTTTTTAAATCTCTTTTGTATTCTTTATTATAGATTTGATCATAATCTTGATAATCTTCTTTTTTCATTTCTCTAAAATACCCTCTTAGGGCAATAAGTTCTAGCTAATATTGGAATATCCTTGCTATAGGAGGTATAAGATGAAAAAAAATCACTTACATAAAGGACTTAAGGGCTCTTTAGCTTTCCGTGTGCTCTCTATTGGGTGTTTATTTGTTGTAATACCTTTAGTTGTTTATTCAATTTATATTTATAAGAAAGACTATTCTAGAAGAATTAAAAGTGTTTTTCAGGAACTTAAGGTGATAGAGCAAGAACAGGTAGAGGATATCATTGAAAAAGAGATATTTCAGATTCATTTTTTAGATGTTATTCACGATTTTGTTCTTAAGGCTCGCGAGAATGGCAGTACTATTAGTGATTTAGAAATTGTTGATATTTTAAAGGTGTATGTTGGAAAGGAGGGAGTTAGTGCCATTATTTATCTTACAGTAGAGGATGATCGATTAATGGCTACATCTTCTACTGAAGATCTTTACAAAGATGTGAATTTTTCCCCCTATATTTCAGCTAGTATGCTTAAGGGTCCTAAGGGAGTTTTTGTTGCAGAGAACCCTAAAGAAAAAGAGGCCTTCTATATTTATAAGGAGATTAGAGATCAACCTGATCATATTCACGGTTATGCAATAGCGATGATCTCTTTTGAGAGGATGTTATCACAAGTCAATCATTTTGATACAATATACCCAGCATCAATAGCTCTTTTAAATGGAGAGGGGATGGTCAAATCAGCTCAGTATAAAAAATTGGAAGGGAAAAAAATAGAGATTGGACCTATAAAAGAAAATGGTGGTGAAACACTTTATCTTAAGGCTGTAGAGGGGATTAAGGATGGATATAAGTATACTATTGGTGATGAGGTGCAATTTGGAATTTTGACAAAGGTAGAAGGCGTAGATGCCTATTTTCTTTTGAGTTTATCCTCAAAAATTGTAATGCAGCATATGCGAGAGCAGATGGAAAGGATTATTGTATTGCTCATATTTATTCTTTTTCTTGGAGGAGTTATTACCTATCTTTTTTCTCAACAGATGTCTAAACCATTACTTTCATTAAGCAGTGTTATGACGCGTGTTGGACAAGGGGACCTTAAAGCACACTATGAAAAGAAAAGGTTTGGCTTTGAAATTAATCGCTTGGGTTCATACTTTAATCAGATGATTGATGATCTTAAATCACATATTGAAGAGACTCAAAGAGAACGTGCTATGAAGGAATCTTTAGCAAAAGAGCTCGAAATTGGAAATAATATTCAACAATCAATGTTACCACAAAAGGATAAGAGCTATCAAGGAATGGAGATTGTTTCTTATTTTTCTCCGGCAAAAGAGGTCGCAGGTGATTTTTATGATATATATGAAAGAGAAGAGGATCTACTTTTAACGATAGCAGATGGAGTAGGTAAGGGTGTTTATGGTATGCTATATGCCTATGATTTACGCTCTATATTGAGGGCATTGAGCTATGAATGTAAAACATTAAAGGAGATCATTACTAAAAGTAATGACATCTTCTGTAACGATACACAAGATAGCGGGAATTTTGTCACAGCTTTTATTTCTCGATTTGTACCTGAAGAGAGGATCCTTACCTTTGCAAATCTAGGTCACAATGAGCCTGTCTTGATTAGAAAGGATGGTACTATTGAAAGATTGTCTGCTCATGGGATTGCTTTTGGGGTACAGGCATTTGGAACTCTTGAGATAGGAAAAATAGATGTGTCTTCGGGGGATAAGGTTATTTATTATACAGATGGAATAAATGAGGCGCAAAATAGACAAGGAGAACTCTTTTCTGAAAAGAGGTTGTTAGAAGTAATAAATGAGCATAAAGATCTTTCAATAAATGATTTAAAGGATAGGATTATAGAATCGGTAGAAGAGTTTGTTGGGGAGCGTGACCAACATGATGATATGACTTTAATTGTGATGGAGATTAAGTCTTAAAAGGATCTTTTGTACATCTTCAATTTTTTCATTTACAGCAATTTGCTCACCTTTTTCAATAAGTAAGCCAAGTTGTTTTCCTGGAGTAATACCCGCTTTGATTAGGTGCTCTGCAGAAAGAAGGGTGTGGTTTTTTTTAGCCCTGAGAATAGCTTTTGAAAGGGAGTTCTTCCTTTGCATATGAGCCTGAAATAAAGCATCATCTTCTTTTTCAATAGTTAATATGTTAATAATAAGGTCAGAATTATCATGTGCATAGATCCTTGACCATCTGTAGTCATCTTCAGCAAAGGAAAGATTAATGATCTTGTGATAGGTTTTGACAAGTTTCTTATCATTGTTTGAAAATTTAAAAGAAACACAGAGGGAAAGCATTTCCTCTAAAGAGGATAGATTAAGGAGGTAAATGAGCGAAAGAATAAGGGGAGTATTATTGGGAAGTTTTTTAAGGATTTTAAGATGAGATATCAGAGTAAATTTGGAAAAAGCTGCTGTTTTGGGGAAGATAATCTGAAGTAGTTTTAGATCATAAAGCATTTCTAGGCCGTCACTTAGATTTCCAAAAGCGCTCATCTTCTCAAACTCCTGGTGGATACGTTCCATAGCAACAGAAGGAAAGAGAGACGAGCTGTATTTGATAATAGCTTCTTTGGTATGATCATCAATTGTAAAGTTAAAGCGTGTGGAATAGCGAATAGCTCTAAGCATGCGTAATTTATCTTCTTGAAATCTTTTATCAGCGTTACCAATAGCCTTAATGATCCCTTTTTTAATATCCCCTACACCTTCGACAAAATCATGGTATATGCTATTAATCGGATCAAAGAAGATTCCATTAATTGTAAAATCTCTTCTTAGGGCATCCTCTTGAGGAGAAGCACTATAGATAATAGAAGGTCTTCTACCATCATGGTGTCCTTCTTCTTTTCTAAACGTAGCTACCTCAAAGTTGTATTCATCTTCAACAACAATAGTAATTCCAAATTGTTCACCCACAGAAATGGTTTTACTAAAGATAGATTGAATCGTACCTATAGGTGCATTTGTTGCAATATCAATGTCATCTGATTTTTTTTTCATTATCATATCACGAACATACCCCCCGACAAAATAGGCTATATAACCGTGTTTGACAAGTTTGGAGACGATATTATAGGCTGCAAGGTATTGATGTTTCATAAAAATCTAGTTTTTATTTTAAATGATAGATATCTTTAAACTATGCGCTATTTACTCTGTTTTTTTCTATGTCTATTTGGATTTACTACATCTGCAGCAGACGAAGGCTCTCTATCACAGTTTGTTCATATGACCTATCATGATAAGGAACATGTTGCTGAATTGATTTCAACTCTTGCTTCTAATCACGTAGGAAAGCTTCTTTTTAAAAGGAAGCATATGAATCGATTAGGAGACTCTGTTCGCCATGTTCCTCCAATAGAGTTTTTGGGCTATATTTTTAGTAGGCCAGATTTAAGAAATAATATGAATGAGATAAGACAGAGTTATTTTAAATGGTCAAATTTTATAGATGGGCTTGCTGAGAACATAGAAAGAGAGCTATACTCCGGTCGTTTAATGTCTGAATTAGAAGAGTTTGCTCTACTGGTAGATAGAGATGTTAGAGAATTAGAGAATGCAGCACAGGAGCGTAATTGGAATCGCTTTGTTCAAATTTTATTATGAGGATTTGCCTGACGATACTTTTTACTGTAGTTATGTGTGTCAATGTCAGTGCCTCCATATTATCAGAGCCTAAAGCAAGAAATGAAATTATGAATGCTGTTGAGTTTGTTGCATCAGAGCCTTTATATAAAATCTTATTACACCAAAAACCTTTAATAAAAACCTTAAAGAGGATGAAATCTATTGAGGTATTGGATGGACTAGAGTTTCTTCTTACCACAGATAGAACAAAGGTTGCTCTTAGATCTATTCTTTCGAATAGAATCAAGAGGAAACTTTTAATTTATTATCTTATAAAGGGTTGTGATAGAAGGTATCAGTATAATCAAAATCGTTTAGCACTTTTTATTAAAGCATTAGAATTGAACGCAGAAAAAATTGAAGAGCATGTTGAAAAGAAGGAATGGAATCAGTTTATTCTTGAGATAACAAGTACGGTCTAAGCTTTATAGGAAAAGAGGAGAGTGTGACAAGAGAGGCATTTTTAGTTTTTTCCAGGTAAGAAGCGTTTCCCCTTTCCCATAAAGGCATCCCATCCTTTATCTTACTAGAGCCAAAAAATTTTTTTGTTCTCTGATCTTCACAATGGATCCATACCTTGCCGGTAACAAGAGTTGAGACTTCCATAGAAGTGAGACCTCCTGCCTTTGTGATAGTAGCATTTGATCGTTTAAAGATAGGAGCTATCACATGATCCTCTTGGTAAGAAAGGGGAATGATGGTTAGGGTAGTGGGATAATTAGATATTGTTTTTAGGAGAGTAAGTATTGATTGTTGAATACTAGCTTTTCTTGTTTGGGAGCAGAAAATAAAGAGGATATCGCAGGTGGTATTTCCTTTTTTTTCCTGAATGAAGAGTTTAACGTATTCTAGGATGGTCTTTTGATTAGGAAATCCTCCTAGCATAAGAGTGGTAATGCGGTATTCTTCTTTAATCGATAGATTGATTTGGTTTTTTTTTCGTAGCAGGGGAAGAGAGCTAAAGCTGGCTATTTTGTGTGCAAGATGAGTCTCAAAGGGGTTTTTAGTATCGAGGCACAGATTAAATGCTTTGTTTGTGAATTTTTCCTTTTTCAATTTAATGAATTGGCAACGGAGAGGAAGGGGGTTTGAAGAAATTTGGGTTGAAGAAAGCTTGCAGTATTTTTCCCAAAATTGCTCTTCTGTTTCATTATTTTCTGTGAGTGGGGTTATTGTTCTCAGGGTTAGTATTTTCCTGTTGGTGGTTGATAGTCTCCTGATAGGATTAAAAAAATGAATGGAGTGTTTGGTAGGTAATTCGGTAAGTACTTTTTCAATAGTTATTTCCTTATGGTATAGCCATTGGTAGAGTCTAACTGCTACAAGGATTGCTGATGTTCCAATAGGTTGTGTATCAATGATTTGGTTGATGTTTTCTTTTTTTAGTGTATAGAGACAGCCGCAGAAAAGAGGAAACCAAGTGATACTATCTGCAATAGGTTGAAGAGCAATAAGTCTTCCAAGTGCTTTGATATTACCTTGTTTTTGTGCTTTATTCCAACATTTTGAAAAAAAGGAGCCGATATATCTTCCAAGCCAATGATGTAGAGCATCCCTTGTGATGATATTTGTGTGTGGCATCAGTGTTTTATATCTTTTGGAGATAGCTTTTGCAGCCTGCAAATGTCCACTTCCGCCTGATGAGGTAATAATGAGAATATTAACTAATGTAGTATTGTCACAGACTATTTCTTTTTCATTATGTATTGAAAGTGATTCTTCCACAAATTCGCCAATTAATTATAAAATTACATCTATCAAAAAGTGTTAATTAATAAAAGCGTGAAAACACTTATTCTTTTATTGAAAGAAGAAATTCAGTATTTGTTTTGACCTTCTTAATTCTTGAAAGCATAATCTTCATTGCATCTAAAGGAGATAGGTCACTGATTGCTTTTTGTAGAAGTGCAATTTTTTCAAGCTCTTGTTCGTGATAGAGAAGCTCTTCCTTTCTAGTACCACTTTTAATAACGTCAATAGCAGGAAAGACTCTACGGTCAGAAAGTTGCCTATCGAGCACAAGTTCCATATTACCTGTTCCCTTAAACTCCTCATAGATCACCTCATCCATTTTTGATCCCGTATCGATTAGTGCTGTAGCTATAATGGTAAGAGAGCCTTGTCCATCGATGTTTCTTGCAGCACCGAAGAAGCGCTTGGGTTTATGTAAGGAACTTGCATCTATACCTCCCGTAAGGATCTTACCAGAGTGGGGCTGGACGGTATTATAGGCTCTTGCAAGCCTTGTAAGGGAGTCTAGTAGGATGACGACGTCTTTTCCTTGCTCGACCATGCGCTTTGCTTTTTCAATGATCATTTCTGCAACCTGAACATGTCTTTCTGGGGGCTCATCAAAGGTTGATGAGACAACCTCTCCTTTGATCACCTTTTTCATATCTGTTACCTCTTCAGGTCTTTCATCAATCATTAAGACAATCATCTCTGTTTTGGGTGAGTTTGCAGTAATAGAGTGTGCAATATTTTGCATTAAGATTGTTTTACCTGTTTTTGGAGGGGCAACGATGAGTCCTCTTTGTCCTTTACCAATGGGGGCAGTAAGGTCTAGAATCCTTCCAGAGTAGTTGCTGGGGATAGTTTCCATAATGAATCTCTCTTCTGGAAAGAGAGCCACAAGGTTTTCGAAGGCCTTACGTTTTTGTTTTTCTGGCTCAAGCCCATTAACTTCGGTGATTTTATGAAGGGCAAAATAACGATCTTTTTTTTCAGGAAGTCTAATGGGACCGACAATTCTATCACCTGTTTTTAGTCCATTACGTCTTATAAGATTGTGTGGTACATAAATATCTTCAGCGGAGGGAGCGTAGCTATAGATAGGTGATCTTAAAAAACCATAACCGTCGGATAGCAACTCAAGAATACCATCAGCAATTTGCAATTGGGTGCGATCTTGTGATTTCAGTTTAACAATTTCAAAGACAATCTGTGAGCGTGGAAGAGATGTGATTTGCATGAGTCCAAGGCTTGCAGCATATTTAATGAGAGCATCGATTTTCATGGTTTGAAGCTCAGCTATATAGGAAATTGTAGGATTTTCGACAGGCTCTTGAATTAATTTTGGGGTGGAAATTTGAAGAGGATCGCTTTTCTCCTGATTTTTGTTGTTTTTTTTGCGACGATTTGTGTAGTGAGCGGGTCTTGCGCTCTTCTTTTGATTGGAATCGACTGATTTTTCATAGACTGGGATTGCCGGAGGCTTAATTGGTTTAAAAACTTGTTTCTCTTTTATTTGCGTATCCCCTTTTGACTTGATTTCTTTTTTTCCAGTGGTTGCTTCTTTTTGTTCAGTCATGATCCCTCATTCCTTTGTATTTTTTGAACTAGTCTATCTATTTGATCTTTCAGTTCCTTTTTGGTACCCTCATTACTTATACTCCACTGGGATATATCCAATGGTGTTTGTTGATATTTGAGGCGAGATTTTAGATTCTCTGGAGAGAATCTACTTTTTTTAGTTCTTTTATGTTTTAATTTGTCTCTTGCTGTAATGAGAATACGCTGGTCAAACCAATCATTAATAAAAGGAAAGAGATAGTTGAGAAGTGCAAGCTCTACAGCAAAAAATTGATAACCTTTATGTTGTTTATATAAATATTTTATTTCGTCTATCAGGTGTGGATAAAGCCTTTGTTCATAACGATGAAGCAGATTCTGATCTTCAAATACAATGTTTGCAATTTTTTCTTTATTATCATCAATATTTTCTGTTAACTCTATCCTATTTCCAAAAAGGTCATTTACAATAGAGATATTTTCAGAGAGGATTTGATGAACAACTGTATCTAGAGAGATAAAAAATGTATTATGTTTTTCTCTAAGGTACCTTCCTACAGTACTCTTTCCGACAAGCATCTGCCCATATATTGCTAATTTCATCATAGCATTTGGCCCCAATTAATACCAAAACAAATATCTACCTTTAGAGGAATGATGAGATCAACAGCGGTCTCCATGGCAATTTTGAGTTCTTTGGAGGATTTATGGAGCGCTTCTTCTTCCCCCTCAAAGATTAATTCATCGTGGATTTGGTGAATCATTAAGATATTGGGGTACTTTTTAAGGACAACATCAGAGATTTTGATCATTGCTTTTTTCATAATGTCAGCTGCTGTGCTTTGAAAGGGGAAATTGATAGCATGTCGTAGGGCTGCATTTTGAATTATTTTATTGCTACTATTTATATCTAAAAGAGTGCGTTTTCTCCCATATAGCGAGTATGCCATTTGCTCTTTGAGAGCTGTTGATTTACACTTTTCAAGGAAGGTGGATATTTTGGGATATTTATCAAAATACCTAGTGATAAAGGTTTTTGCTTCAGAAACTGTTATGCCAAGTTCTTTTGATAGGCTAAAGGCCTGTTGTCCATAGAGAATAGCAAAATTGACAGTTTTTGCTTTATTGCGCTCATTTTTTGTGACTTTATTTGTGGGTAGATCAAAGATGAGAGCTGCTGTAGCTGTATGGATGTCTTCATCATTTAGGAAAGCTTTAACTAGGTGTTCATCATTACTCATATGTGCTAAGAGTCTGAGTTCAATTTGAGAGTAGTCTAGGGAGCAAAAGATATGGTTTCTCTTTGAGGGCATAAAGCAGTTTCTAATAGCCGAGCCATATTCTGTTTTTGTAGGAATATTTTGTAGGTTGGGGTCTCTACAGGAGAGTCTTCCAGTAGCAGTCACTGTTTGTTCAAAAGTGGGGTGGATCCGATGAGTGTTTTTATTTATTTGGTGGGGAAGGGGGTCTATATAAGTGGTTAGAAGTTTTGACAGGGAGCGGTAGTTGATGATTAGTTCTATTATTGGGTGCTCATTTATAAGTGAATTAAGAACCTCTATATTTGTAGAAGGTGTTGTACTCTTTTTCTTTTTCCTTGGTGGAGTAAGTGATAATTTTTCAAAGAGGATTGTGCTTAACTGTTTAGGGGAGTTGATATTGAATGTTTCTCCAGCAAGAGAGTGGATATCATCTGTGAGTTTTTTGAGTTTTTTGTGATACCTATTAGATAGGTGTTTGAGTTGTTTTTCTTCAAGAAAGATCCCTTCCTTCTCCATTTTGTAGAGAATAGAAATGAGTGGCATCTCTACTGTAGTAAAGATCCTTTCTAAATCATTTTTTTTCAGCTCTTTTTCTAGTTGGAAAGCCTGAGTGAAGATCTCCTTAGACTTCATACAGGAGATCATTTTTTCATCTAAAGTGTTAGCAAGTTCTTCATACAACAATTCTGAAGAGGAGCTTTGTAGGAGGTAGGCGGCGATTTCAGTATCAAAAAGGGGTGCTTCTACTTTGATATTACAATGAGAAAGAAGATGAAGAGAGTATTTAATATTAGCCCCAAGTAATGTCTGTTTTTTTTGAGTGAAGAGTTGTTGTAGTGTTTTAAGTGTGATTGAGTTAATAGGCACGAAGTAGTGGTTATCTGAGTTAAGGGAGAGTGCTATGCCATTAGGTATTGTCTCCATAAAAGAAGCTTGATTAGAATCGATATAGAAGGATATGTGGGTTGTTTTTTTAAGTGCTTTTTCTAGTTGAGAAAGGGTTTCAGCTGAATCAATAAGGGTATACTCAATTATGGGCCGTTTTACGGGTCCTTTTTTTGCCCTTAACTCTTTGAGAAGAGTCTTGAATTCTAATTCTTCATAGAATTTTTCAAGAGATTGAGTATTAGTTTTATTAAGGGCATATGCTGTGATCTCTCTATTAATTGGTACAGACTGGTCGATCGTAGCCAGCTTTTGACTTATGAAAGCTTCTGTTTTATTTTTAAGGAGTTTTTCTATTTGCCCTTTGGAGCTAATTTCATCTATTGACTGGTAGATCCCTTCTAGTGAGTTAAAGGTATTAAGCAGATTGGTTGCAGCTTTGGGGCCTATTCCATGCACGCCAGGAATATTATCTGATTTATCACCAATAAGGGCAAGATAGTCGATAAATTGCGAAGGTAAAATACCATACATTACTTCTACTTTCTCTTTAGTAACAAGGAGATTATCTTTAGAAATATTGAGCTGAAAGATCTGTTCATTGATGAGTTGGCAGAGATCCTTATCACTTGAGCAGAGGAATATCTCCCGTTTATTTTTAGAAAATTCTTTGGCAAGGGCGCCCATGACATCATCTGCTTCAACTCCTTCGGAGATGAGCATAGGGATTCCATAGTTCCTACAGAAATCTTGCACATAGGGAAGCTGAGAAACGAGATCTTCTGGCATCTTCTCTCTATGTGCTTTATATTCTGGATAGAGAGCAGTTCTTGATTTCTCATTTGAAGGGCCATCAAAGACAACAACCATATGGGTTGGAGCGAAGTCTTTAATTAGTTTTAAGATTGATCGTATAAAACCATAAGTGGCATTAGTTGGAAGACTCTTAGAATTGCTCATGCTTCTAATGGCATAGTAGGCTCTAAAAAAGTAGTTAGAGCCATCTATGACATATAACTTATTGTTATCTTTTGTTTTAAAACTCATAGAGTAGTTTACATTGTTTCCATCATGTATTCAAAAGGTTGGTGTTCATTTTTTGAGATAAATGAAGTGAGGAAGCTCTTTACTTGCATGAGTTTGTCTGCAAAGTTTGTATCGACTTGTACATTAATAACTGCATACTGTTGTTGCAACTGATCTTCTGGTGCAATCTCTTTTTGCAGCGCCTGAAGGCAGCTATAGTAGTCAGAATTATCTTCATCGATATAGCCATATTTTTTTGCTGTTTCAGCAATAAAAATGCCGGCTCCATATTTGTTATTAATATCATTTTCACTTATCTTGCTTCTTGCTTCTGTTACAACTTTCTTAAAAATAGTGTACATACCATCAAGAATAGCTTGAGTATTTTCTGTTTGATGTTCAATCTCATCTTTAGAACCCCAGTCCTTAAATGCTGGTAGTGGTTGTTTATTTTTTCCTGCATTAAAGTAGTGGGATTTGATGCCATATCTATCCATAAGCTGAGAAAAATTAAATGCAGGATTCAAAAGCACACCGACAGACCCTATGATACTTGGTGGTGTTGTATGTATTTTATCGGTAGCACATGCTATGTAGTAGCCTCCAGATGCACAAATTCCATCAACAAATGTATATGCAGGGATCTTATGATATTGCTTGAATTTTCTTATACTCCTGTAGATGTCATCTGAATTGAATACGCATCCCCCTCTTGAATTCATATTGATAATAAGACCCTTGATTCTTCCCTTAAATAGTCCTGTTGATGAGGTAAGGATAGAGTCAATATTTATTTTATTAATACGTTGAGATCCGATGATATCATCTATATCAATGTTTAGAATAACTGGAAGGTTGTTGTAGTTAGTGGGGATATTGCCATCTTTATCTGGAATAAGGGTGAGTCTTACTTTAGCAAGATGTGGCGCTATCATATTTTTTGAAAAGGTTGATAGGCCAGTAAAGGCGATGAAGACGAGAATGATGGCAAGAAAAACTGAAATGGTTTTGAAAAAAGCACGTAAGCTTGTTACAAATATAGATTCTGTTGGTTTCATAGGCTCCCTAAAATTTGATCTAGTTTAGGGTGCACTCTATCTAATAGTCAATCAATATTTGGGGATACAGTTTTTCTAGAGTCAGTTTTTATCATTGTAAGCAGTTCTATGAAAATAAAGAAGCTTAGGATAAAGAGGATATAATATACTGTAGGGTAGATTGTAAACTGTAGGCTGAGAGCAAGTAGGATAAAGAATTGTATAAAGGTTGTTACTTTTCCCCACTTCATTGAGGTAAAGACTACCTTTTGCCATCTTTTCGTTACGGTGACAATAAGAGCAAAGATGGCAAGAGCGACATCTCTTGAAAGCATTGCGATCATGGACCAAAGGGGAAGAACCCCCTCAGAAAAGAGCACACCAAGCACAAAAAAGACAAATAGCTTGTCCATGATTGGGTCAAGGACGGCACCAATACGGGTTATATGCTTATACTTCCTTGCTAGATAACCATCAATGCAATCAGTTAGCATAGAACAGATAATAGCTGCAACTCTGATTTCCATTGATTTAACCAGGAAGAGAAGGGCCAGAGGTAGGCGTAGCATGGATATACAGTTAGAAATGGTGAACATCGAGAAACCGTTTTTTCTATGATTCTAGCTATACACCCTATCATAAGCTATCTATTAAAATAAACACAACCTCCTAGATCCCACAATGCAAATGAACCTGTGTTTTATAATTAAATTAATAATAAAGTAATGTGAATAAAATGACTTCTAAATTGACAATGAATAATACTTCAATTAATGGTAAACCTATATTAACATTAATGTATTGGCAAGATAAAGATATGGGCAGCTATGAGACATGTCAGTGTACTGATGTGACAAAGTATCGTAATATTCTTTAAGATTGTTATGATTCTAATAATTTACTGATGGCAACTGTTATGTTCGATGAGTCTTTAAAGGAATGAGGAAAGTTCTATGATGTACTTGCCAATAATGAAGCCTGGTGATGTGAATGCCCACTAATGGCTAATGAAACGGGAGATAGCCCCTGCCATAAATATCCTGACATCTTCACTAACATATTCGTGCGATTTGTTAATTTCATAGTGTAGCTAGCGGCGATAGTCTAGTTAAAGTTTCGAGTGATTTTGATCAATAACACTGGGTCTGCAGATGTAGTCTTCTAAAGGCTGATACACAAGAATACTCCTGCAAGACAATCCTGTGAGGCTTTCTATCCTAGTTACTCTGAGGGTCTACTTTTGGTTTTTTTGATCGTAAAGTAAACTACACCTAGAATGAAGAGGGCGAAGATGATCAGGTTAATTTGCTTAAGTTTGGAGAGTAGGAGATGGTAGTTTTGGCTGATACTAAAGAAGATCGGGAAGAGGGTGCCGCACCATAGGAAGCAGCCTATGCTATCTAGAATGGCAAATTTTTTGAAAGGTACTTTAGATATTCCTGAGGAAAGAAAGATGACATTGCGCATTCCAAAGGGGATGAACCTTCCGATGATGTAGGCAAGAGCTCCCCAGCGATCATAGAAATTCTGGATGTTATCTAGTTTTTTTTGAGTAATAAACTTGGAAAGATAGCGGTGCTGGACGATAGAGGTCCCTAGAGTTCTTCCTATAGTATAATTTATCCACCCTGAAATTGTAGTTGAAAGAAAGAAGAGCGTCATAAGAAGATAGAATTTTTCTGGATAGAAGTTGGCTGTAAGAAAGGCTAGAGTTACAAGAAGGATATCAATACTGATTGGGATGTTAAGGCCTGCTAGAATAATTGCAATAAAGATAACCCAAGGTGCACTCTCCGCATATAGAAAAATAAAGTTAATAATTTTTCCCATAAACTTATGTAATTGTATTAGTGGTTAGTGGTTCTTCTTTGCTACTAGTGGTTTCTTCCTCATTTACCTCAAGTTTTTCATTATTTGTTGTTAATTCCTGGAATTGATTGCCGAGGGATTTAACTGCACCAATCCAAATGGCAACAACCAGAAGAAGAATGATGGCAAGATATGGGGTACTAGCAGAAAGAGAAGCAAAGATGATAAGCAGGAACTGGTGGATGATAGAGCCTCCAGATTTACCTAACCTAGACCCTACACCATCAATGGCAGCTTTACCTTTAAGCTTACATTCTCTACTGAGGGGAATAAAGGAGATCTCTTTAGTTACATCAAAGAAGGTGAATTTGGATGCTCTAGAAAGAATGTTTTGTAGAGATCCTAAGGAGACAATCATAAAAAGAGGTGAAAGCCCTATAAAGGAGGCAAGTGCGCCAAATCCTTGATCCTGAAAGAGGATGCTTCCAAAGAAAAGTGTTCCTGTAATAAGAATAGTTATGGGTGTAAGGAGCGCTGCTACTGTCCAACCAAAGCCTCGGATGACATTTCCGCAGATGAAAATAGAGATAAATGAGGAGAGAATACCAATGTAGCTCATCACACGACTCATATAAGCGCTGTAGTCTGCGGGATTTGGATAAAGGTGTTGAATTTGATCTTTCCAGACTATTTCGATAATGTTGAGAGTTAGGTTGAAGGCTAAAACTATAAGAGCAATACAGATGAGGTATTTTGATTTTCTGAGGTAATTAAAGTTTTCTCTCAGACTCATTTTAGGTTTTTCCTCTTTGACAGATTTGACAGAGTTTTCCTGATTGATTTTCTCTAGGTGCTGATTTAGGTAGTGGAAAAGTAGAACAGTAGTAATACTTATGATGATAATGACAAAAGTCTCTAATTGTAGAGTCCTTTCCCATCTATTTCCAGGAAGTCTATAGATTATATTGTGAAATGAAGAAGAGGAGAGAGTGTGAGAGACAAAACCTGCTAATATAGTTGCAAGGTTTGCTCCAACTCCGAGGATGGCGTAGAAGCGTTTTGCAACTTTTACAGAGGTTGCTTCATTAGCAAAGCCCCAGAATAGAACGGTCATGATAATCGTTCCCCACAGTTCACTCATTGCATAAAAGAGGGTAAAGGTCCAGTTTCTAAAGACGGCAATGAGCCCCTTAAACCCTTCAGGAAGATGTGCCTGCAAGAAGTCTGCGGTTTGGTGAGGATGCAGCACATCGCGAAAGGGGTATAGGACAAAAGAGAAGAGAAGAAAGAATGAGAGGAACCCAAAAATGAGAATATAAAAGATTTTCTTTGTTGCGTATTTGTTAGAGAGTCTTGTGAAAATAAAAATAGATAGAATGGAAAGAGGAAGGATCGCCCAGGTTTTTAGAAAGGGGATACATTGTGCTCCTGAATCTCTTGCAGTGATGACAAGGGCATCCTTTGCAGGCTTAAGCATGCTATAAACAAATACAATAAGAGAGTAAATGGCAAACATTGGAAAAAATAATTTGCACTCTTTTTTGTGAATAGGCCAAAAAATTTTTCTTATTTTTCCAAATTCTTTATCAGCACGAGCCATTATCGTCCCTTTTTTTAAGATTATATTTGTATATGGGTGTTTTGTTGTGAGGAATCTTAGAAACTTTTAGGAAGGTGAAAATGCTCTTTGGAAGAAGGAGCAAAATTTATCCTTGTTAGTTTTTGAGGTGCACTGATGTTTTTAATGTAAAAAAAACATTTGGTGCAAGCGTAAATTGTTATTTCTGATTTTTTACAAATATGGAATCAATTTACGAATACAATTATACGGATTATGGATTATAGATCAAGTTCTCTAATCGCCATTATAGTAGGAAGTTCTGGATTTTCTAAAAAGGCCAGCGTCGCCCCCCCACCTGTTGAAACATGGTTAAATTTATTGGATAAATTTAGTTCCTTGATAGCTGCAACAGAGTCGCCTCCTCCAATAATAGTTATACAATTTTCCTGTTTGCTGATTGCTTTTGCAAGTAATTGAGTTCCTTTTTTAAAGGGGGGATATTCATAGATGCCTATCGGTCCATTCCATACGATGATTGTTGCTTTTTCCAAGGATTTTTCCCATTCTAAAATAGTTTTTTGATCAATATCAACCCCATACATATCGGTCTTGATATCTTTTTTTTGCATATTAATGGGGATTACTTCGTCTGATTGAATATCTTTAGTAGCAACGATATTATCAGGAAGCTTAAGCGAGACATTTTTTTGTTTACATTTTTCAATAATTTCTTTGGCATCCATCAGAGCATCATAATCGACTAAAGATTTTCCTACAGGATAGCTAAGCGCCTTAAAAAATGTGAAAGCCATCGCTCCTCCAATATAGATTGAAGAGACATAGTCAATTAAATGATTTAATAGATTGATTTTATCCTTTACTTTAGCGCCTCCAATGATAACATGCACCTCACTATTGGACACAAAAACTTTTTTGAGCATGTTTATTTCATGTTCAAAGAGGGGGCCGAGAGATTTATAGGAGGGTGAGAACAATTTTGCAAGGGCACAATTAGAAGCATGAGCTCTGTGTGCTACAGCAAAAGCATCATTAATATAAAATTTTCCGAATTGTGAGAGTTTTTCGGCAAATTTTATGTCGTTTTCAGTTTCCTCTGGGAAGAAGCGTATATTTTCAATAAGAGTTACTTTTTGTTTTTGTGGGTTTGTGTCTGGTTTAGGGAGAAGAAGTATATCTGTCTTAAGGTGTTGTTTGAGATATTTGGCAATTGGAAGCAGGGAAAAGTCTATCTCTCTGTTTCTAGGTCTTCCAAGGTGGGAGATAAGGATTACTTGCGCATCTATTTTAAGAAGTTCTCTTATGAGGGGTAGGTGAGATTGAATACGTGTGTCATCAATGATTTTATTGTTTTGTATGGGCACATTAAAATCAACACGTATAAGAACCCGTTTATCTTCTGATTTTTTAATTTGTTCTAAAATATCAATATACTTCATTTTACAGGTCCTTGAATGGATTATTTGCAGCGAGAAAGGATTGCTTTTTTTTGCGCTTTCTACATTGTTGTTCTAAAGAGAAAATAAGATCCTGGTCAAAATCTTGATTTTTAGCCCAATGGAGGTAGTTCATTGGGATTTCCTCGAAAGTGCGCCCTTTGTATTTACCAAGAGGCATAAATTTTAAGGCGATGGGTTTCTTAAGGCGCTTAATGATCTCTTCAGTGGTAATGAATTTAGTAGTTAATCGTTTGAAGACGTCTATATTAACAACCACATCATTCATAGCGCGATGAGCTCCTTGTTCTTCAATATTAAAATGTCTTCTTAGAGCATCTAAAGAATTGACGGGGCTTTCTGCATAGAGTCTAGCAAGACGTAAGGTGTCTATCTGGATATTTTTCACTAGGGGTTTTGGTTTTTTAAGTCTTTCTGCCGCTTTTTGCAGCATAGTAATATCAAAAGAGATGTTATGACCCACGATGGGGAGGTCTCCAGCGAACTCGATAAAGGATTCATAAACTTCAGAAATTGGTGGTGAGTTTTCTACCATCTCGTTTGTAATATGGTGGATGTCGATGCTTTCTTGAGGAATAGTGATGGAGGGGGAAACGAGGGTTTCAAGGGCAGCAATTTTTTCTTTAAAAGTGAATTTAACGGCAGCAAATTCTATGATTTCATCGGTCTCAAATGAAAGACCTGTGGTTTCACAATCAAGGCAGATAAAATGATCCTGTTTTAGTAGTCCCAATCTAAAACCCTTTGGTTAATATCCTGTATTAATTGTTGACGGCCTATATTTTCTTTAGTGCTATAGATGATGTGATCTGCTTTATTGTCTCCTGTTGTTTCTTTTATTACACGTATAATTTGAGAAACATGATGTGCGCGTTTACTTTTTTTCACCTTATCAATCTTGGTAAGGATAAAAAGAATGGGAAGGTTGAGACCTTGAATAGATTGAATAAATTCGATATCTAGTGCAGATGGAAGGTGTCTGCTATCTAGGAGATGAAAGATGCAGAAAAGAGACTCTCTTGTTGTAAGATAGTGATTAATCATCTCTCTCCACTTCTTTTTAGTCTTTTTACTTCTCTTGGCAAAACCATATCCTGGCAGGTCTGTAAGTATAAGTTTGTTGTCTATTTGGAAAAAGACAAGATCTTGTGTTTTCCCAGGAGTAGACGATGTTTTAGCAAGTTTTTTACGGTTGGTCAGAGAGTTAATAAGGGAAGATTTTCCACAATTAGATCTTCCAATAAAGCAGATTTCGGGAATTTGTTTATCACCAAGAATACTTTTTGGGTGGTCCTTGTTAGGGGTAGACATAAGAAACTTAGCATCTTTAAAGGAGATCATATGTGGTTTTCCCTAAGTGAAAATCTACGTATGTTTGGTGCTATATGGGCAATTGATAGGTGGTAGTGTGGTACTTTGAGAAGGGGGAGAATAATTTCTGGCCATTCAATAATTGAGATATAAGAGGAGAAAAGAAATTCATCTAGGCCCATCGCTAGAAATTGCTTTAAAGTTGTTATCCTATAAAGATCAAAGTGGGCACAGCTAAGATTGTGGCTCTCATAGAGATTCATAGTATTAAAGGTAGGACTTTTTATTTGATCAATATTTGTATTTACGAGAGCTCTTATTAGGAATTTTGAAAAAGTTGTTTTGCCTGCACCCAGGTCCCCATCAAGTAAAAGGATGTCACCCGCTTTAAGCTGTTTAGCAAATAGGAGTGCTAATTCCTCTGTTTTTTGAAGCGAAGAGGTAGTAGTAGGGTTGGGCAGGAGTAAAGACACAGCAGGTGTTAGCTATCCTCTTCTTCAGAGGCTTCTTCTTCAGCTTCCTTGCTCCAGCGCTCTATATGCTTTTCAAAGTATGGGTAAGGAGATAGGCTCTCTACAAAGGTAGAGACATGATCTTCTTCTAGCTGGTTTTGGATATACTCGAGGAACTTATCTTCAATTTCAAATCTATTTTGCATAGGGACATCTTTTAGCTCAATTGGCTGGATAAAGTTATCCTCAATTTCTTTTTTGATTGCTTTCTTGTTAGCAAAAAGTTTTTTAGTGATTTTGGATGAAAAGACAGTTTTTACAATCCCTTCTCTCTCCTTTTGTATATAGGAGGCTATAATTTCTGGATCCTCAGAAATATGAAACTTTTTTACACGCATTCCGTTTTCACGGAGTGTGTTTTCTTTGCACTTAGAAACCCAGTCATATATAGCATCTTGTGGGTTGGGATGTGTGTTGTCACCAAAGACCTTACCGGAGAAGGGGCAGATATAGATACGTTTTGTGTCTTTATTAACACTTGAAACAGAGAACTGAATTTTGATTTCGGTTTCTCTATAGAGCCTATCTTCTTTCTCAAGGGTCTGTAGGAGGTTTTCGTGACTTTCGTAAATTTTCCTTTCAGGAATAAAAACAATTGGTTGAATGTTAAACTTTTTTTCTAAATAAAATAGGTAGGTGGTGATTAGATTAGCTTTTCTATGACGTTTAAGAAACGCTTCTAAGTCTTGAATGATAGAATCTGTGGACAGTGTTTTTGCCATAAAACCTCAATTACTATGTGCACTTTTTAGCCAAGAAGGGTACCGTAGATGGGAGTTTATCCGCAAGGAGTAAAAATATCTCCTTGCAGTATTCTGATCTTTAGTGATAGAGTTTTTTGAAAAAATCATTGGAATTAGTATGCAATTTGAATTGAATTATGAAGAAATTAATGAAATAGATTTTGAAAAGATATTATATATTACAGAAAAAAAGAGCGGATTAAAAGCAATTATTGCTCTTCATAGTACCCATCTTGGCCCTGCAATCGGAGGGACTAGGATTTATCCTTATGCTAGCTTTGAAGATGCGCTTTTTGATGTTAAGAGACTTGCAATTGGTATGACGCATAAGGCTGCAGGAATTGAAGCAGGTCTTGGGGGAGGGAAAAGCGTAATTTTTGCAGACCCCAAAAAGGGTCTTTCAAAGGATCAGTTACATGCTTTTGCTCATGCTGTAAATTTATTTGAAGGTAAATATTATTGTGCAGAAGATAGTGGATCGACTCCTCAACAAATGGCTATTATTAATGAAAAGACTGATTTTGTAGTGGGATTAGAAAAGAGTGGTTGTAGTGGTAATCCAAGTGTTCATACAGCTTATGGCGTTTTTTATTCTATGAAGGCGACAGATTTTTATTTGAATACATCAACATCACTTGAAGGTAAAAAGGTTGTCATACAGGGAGCTGGAGTTGTAGGAACACTACTTGCAGAGCTTTTATATTGGGAAGGGGCAGAAATTGTGGTCGCTGATCTGGATAATGAAAAAGTAGAGAACATTGTTCAGAAGTTTGGAGCTACAGCAGTAGACTGTAAAGATGTGCTGTATGAACCTTGTGATATATTAGCACCGTGTGCTATGGGTAATGTCTTTAGTAATAATATAGATAGAATACGAGCTAAAATGGTTGTAGGTGCGGCAAATAATCAACTAAATAGTCCCCTTTCTGCAGACCAGTTTGCTTCAAGGGGGATCATCTATGCACCAGACTTTATTGTAAATTCAGGTGGTTTGATTAATGCAGCATTCGAGGTGCAGCCGCAAGGGTACTCTCCCAAAAAGGCTAGAGATCAGGTGGTCAATATTTACAATAGACTTATTGCGCTCTATGAAATTGCTAAAAAGAGTGATATAACTCCGTTGGCTGTTGCTCAGAGGATTATAGAGCATAGATTAAAATATGCATTGAGTGAGGCTTAATGTACAAAGAAGAGTTAGCTCAGCTTTTTGATGATGTTTTCAAGAAATTAGTGTTAGAAATCACTCCTATTTTAAATCCTACTAAGGAAGGACATTTTGGGGATCTCCAGTGTAATAATATCTTTCAATGCGCAAAGCTTTTGAAATGCTCTCCAGAAGATAGTGCAAGGCGAATCATAGAGGTTGTTAATGGGGACTCTAGAGCAGGAAGATTGATTGAAAAAGTGATTTTTTCTCCACCTGGATTTATTAATATTGCTCTTAAGGATCAGAAGTTACTTGAAGAGATCAATAGTGTTATTGAAGACAAAGATCTTGGTATTAAAAAGGCTGTAACTCCTGATAGGGTTATTGTTGAATACTCTTCACCAAATATAGCAAAGGAGATGCATGTAGGCCATTTAAGATCTACAATCATTGGCCACACTCTTGGTAACATCTTAGAAGTACTAGGTTTTGATGTTCTTCGCCTCAATCATATCGGAGATTTTGGTACGCAGTTTGGTATGTTAATCACTTATATGAAAAAGCTCTATGGAGAAAATCCGCTTTCTCATATTCACGGACAAAAATTGGAAGCCCTTACGAAATGGTACAGAGAAGCAAAAGTCTGTTTTGATGAAGATGAGAATTTTAAAGAGGCTTCAAGGTTGGAAGTGGTCAACTTGCAGAAGGGAGAAAAACTAGCAACATCCATTTGGAATGAGATTTGTGAAATTTCTAGAAAGGGATATAGAGAAATTTATGATCTATTGAATATTAAAGGGCTTCAGGAAAGAGGCGAATCATTTTATCAAGCACTACTTCCAGAAGTTGTTAGTGATTGTGAAGAGAGATCTCTGTTAAAAGAAAGTGATGGGGCTAATTGCGTTTTCTTGGGTGATCAATTTAAGAGTAAATCTGGTAGTGAATTACCGATTATGATCCAGAAGTCTGATGGTGGCTATAACTATGCAACTACTGATATAGCGGCATTTAAGTACCGTTTTTCTAAAGATAAAGTTGAAAGAATTATTATTGCAACTGACATTGGTCAGGAGCTACACTTTAAAATGGTTTTTGCACTTGCTTGCAAACTTGGTTTTTCTGAAAATAAGCGTTTTGATCATGTGCAGTTTGGGCTTGTCCTTGGGAAGGATAAAAAGAAATTTAAGACAAGAAGTGGAGATACAGAAAAATTAATTGATTTACTACGCGAGGCAATAAAACGGGCAGAAATAATATTGCAAAAGCGACAATATCAGGATTCAACCCTTTTTGCAAATCAAGAAGAATTAAGACAAGCTGCCGAAATCTTAGGTGTTGGGGCTGTAAAATATGCGGATCTTTCCAATAATCGGATAAAGAACTATGTTTTTGATTATGATAAGATGCTCTCTTTTGAGGGAAATACTGCTCCTTATATCATGTATGCAGTTGTTCGTATCAATAGCGTGCTTAAAAGAGGCTGTTTTTCTACTTTTTCAAAGGTGACTCTGACTGAAGATGATCCTATCAAGAGAGAAGAAGAAAGAATGCTTATTCTTCTGTTACTTAATTTTAGTGATGTTTTACATACTATTGCAAATGACCTTATGCCTAATAGATTAACTGATTATTTATATGAACTTGCAGAAGCGTTTCATAGGTTTTATACGCGTTGTCCAATTATTGGATCAAAAGAAGAGTCATCACGTTTGACATTGTGCTTTCAAGTACAGGCAGTTCTTACAAAAGGCCTTGGGATTTTAGGAATTGCAACGTTACAAAAAATGTAAACTATTAGAGGGGTGTTTTGTGGGGCTCTGATGCGATCTCTTGAACGTAAGAGGGAATCGCGTAGCCAGGAAGGGATTTTCTTAAAGAAGAGATTAATCTGTGTCCCTCACTAACATCTACTTCAAAGGCTGTTGCACCCTGGACTCTATCTAGTTGGTGTAGGTAGTAGGGGATGATCCCATGGCTAATAAGAAAGAAAAAGAGATCAAACAGGGCTTGATAGCTGTTATTAACTCCCTTTAAAAGAACAGACTGGGTTAACAAAGGAATGCCTAGGTTTTTGATTTTTAATAGAGCATCTAGAATATCTTGATCAAATTCATTTTTATGATTTGTATGTAGAACAAAGATAATCTGTTTCTTACTCTCTTTAAAGATCATTAGAAGCTGGGGGTCTAGTCTTTCTGGTAGACCTATTAGAGAACGAGAATGAATGCGAATGATTTTTAAATGATCTATCTCGTCTAACTCTTTGAATAGGAAGGATAGTTGATTGTTTGTTAGAGAAAGGGGGTCACCACCGCTAAGGATAACCTCGTGAATCTCTTCATTTTCCCTAATAAGAGAGAGCTCTTTTTCGAAAAGAGGTGAGTAGGCTGTAGAAGAGTAATGCTGCCTAAAACAGTATCTACAATTCATTGCACATGCGCTTGTGACATATAAAAGCGCTCTGCCTTGATATTTTTGTAGGTATCTGCATCCTTTTGTTGCGTCTACATCCCCGACAGGATCTTTTGTAAAAAGGTCATTTGAAATTTGTTCACCATTAAGGGGGATAAATTGACGGAGAATAGGATCCTTAAGACAGTTTTTCTTAATTTTTTTTGCAAGACGTAAAGGAAGGAGAAGGGGAAAAAGCGGGAGATTTAAAATTTCTTTTTTATTTTCATTGTCTAATTCAAGGAAATTAATGAGCTTGGTAATGTTTCTAAAGCTCTCCTTATGTATATCCTGCCAGCGTTTCATAGCCTGAGAGATTACACGAGAGCGGGCTTTTCTGATACAGTTTTTATCTGAGCACCTAGGGTTGATAGTTTTAATTCAGGATCTTCATATCCGCGATAAATAAATTCAAGACCTTCGATGGTGGTTTCACCTTCAGCAATTAGTGCTGCCATGATATAGGCAAAGCCTGCACGTAGGTCTGGTATTTTAATTGTTGTTCCAAATAGGGGGGTGGGGCCATGGATCACAATGCTGTGAGGGAAGTTTTTATGTTGAAATCTACATGGTTTTGAGCCAAGGCATTTATGAAATGTTTGGATTTTAGCCCCCATTTTATTGAGAGCATGTGTGTAGCCAAACCGATTTTCATAGACAGTCTCATGGATAATTGACAGGCCTTCCGCCTGAGTGAGCAGAATAGAAAATGGTTGTTGCCAGTCTGTCATAAACCCAGGGTGGACATCAGTTTCAAGATGCAGCCCACCATGAATTGGGCCTTGGTAGAAAAATTCAATCCCCTCCCTGCATACTCTAAATCCTCCATTGACCTCTCTTAGTTTATTGAGGAAGGTGATTAGGTGTAATTGTTGAGCATCTTTGATAAGTACTTTACCTTTTGTGCCAATAGCAGCAAGTGCAAAGGAGACAATTTCATTTCTATCAGGAATGATTGTGTGTTCAGTTGGATAGAAGGTGGTAGTTTCTTCAATATGAATGGTTCTATCTACATCAATATGAATATTAACACCAATTTTTTGAAGGTAAAGAATGAGATCAATAATTTCAGATTCAATAGCAGCATTTTTAATGACCGTTGAACCTTTTGCCCTACAGGCAGCAAAGATAGTATTTTCAGTGGCTCCTATAGAGGGGTAGTCTAGGGTGATAATAGTTCCCCTGAGTTGCTTTACTTTGGCTCTATAGGAGATGGCTTCCTCTTCTTGGATTGTTTCAATCTGTGCTCCAAGAAGGGTAAGGGATTTTAGATGAAAATCTAAGGGGCGTTGGCCAATTTTGCATCCACCAACAGCAGGTACTTTAATATCGGTATTACTTCTTCCTAGGAGAGCGCCAAGCATCAGTATTGGAATGCGGCATGATCCTGAATAGCTTCGAGTAATATCACTATTAGTAATTTCTTTTGTTTGAATTTCAATAATTTTAGCTTTTGTATTCCAAGTGCATTCAGCTCCCACTTCCCTACAAAGCTCTACAGTGATACGCACATCTTCAATATTGGGAACATTAAAGAAGATGGACTTTTTATTAGACAGAAGAGAGGCTACAAGAAGCTTTGTTGTAGAGTTTTTTGATCCAGAAGCTTTGATAGAACCATAAAGTGGGTTTTTTCCTGTGATGGTAAGCTTTTTCATAGACAAATCATAAAGTCTTTTTTTGTTTTCCTCAACATGTTATGAGGAAAATATGAAGTTACAGACTAAAACATTTTCCTACATTTTTTTTCTATTTATTGGGGCTCTTATAATAGGAGTAGGAATTGCGTATTTTGGATTGAAACAAGATATAAAAAAGATTGGTGAATATATTGATAAAAGTGTTTATGAGATGCATCTAAATGAACTTAAAAAGTCAAAAGAATATATTCAAGAGAGGATGGATGACATTTTATATAAGCTAGAAATGATACAAAACAGGATCCATCAGTATCCCTTTTTGCACAAACGCTTGGGACCAACGCTGTATAATTATGATACAAATACCTGGGGTAATTCATGTGCTATAATGCTTAGCGACGATAATTTAGATTACATTCTTTGCAAAAATGAAGGGAAAATGACATCTCAAACCATCTTGAATACACCTTATGTACATTATTTTGAAAAAGGAGTTAGTAATGAGCGTGTAATGTTTAGGAAGGGTGATGAGGAGTATATTGGTGTTCCTTTTAGAAGCAGTATTGCGGAGTCAAAGGATTCTAATGAAGAAAGCTATGAGTACTATATCATTTTTACAAAGGAGCAGATATTAAAGCAAGACAGTACGAATTTAGTATTAAAAAATCGACGTCTACCTTATGCACCAATAGAATTGATTGACTTAGTTCAAACTGAGAATTCATATCAGGAATTTTGTAATAAAATCAAGAAAGGGATAGTAGAATTACAGCTTGAGATGAAAAATAATGTGAACAGTTTTGATCATGTGCAATGGTCGATAGGAACTAAGGATCACTTTGAAAAATCTTTTTCAGAGAGTTATAATCAACGATTGCTTCTTACATATTTGGGTTTTATTTTAGCAAGTGGATATTGGGATTTTAATCCATTTGCAGAGAGTGCGCCGAGTGGGATCATACAGGTGAGTAGATCAAAGCAAGGAAGAAGTTATGTAAAAGGGATCCTTACGCAGGATGTTTTGATACCCAATGAGATAGAGTATATTGGGGATAGGGGTCTATTTTTTATGAGGGGGAATAATCTTTATTTAACCCTGGAAAGGAAAATCTATGCGGATGATTCTAAAAGGGAGGGTAGTATTGTATTGGGAGCCTCTATAGAGAAGGTTTTTCAGTCATTATCAGACGTGATGAACCAAAAGATTGCAATCATTCATAACAATGAAGTTTTACTGGTATATCACAATGGGAAGGTGTCCGTAGGTAAAGAATTGGGGGATTTGCCGCAGCAATTAAAAGATAAAAGTGAAGGATATTTTAAGGATGAATCAGGGAAAGTGATTTATTTTCAAACGATAGGATTAGAGAGATATAGTGGCATTGAATTTGTACAGGTTGATGATACAATTTTCCTTCGGCGTGTGTATCAGGCAGTAAAAGAAAAGATGAATGAGTTTGTTCATTTAGTCTCTGTACAGATGGTGGTAATGCGAATAATTTTATTTTTAGTGGTTGTTATTGTACTGTATAGAATCATTAAGGCAATTATAGATCCAATAAGGAGTCTAGAAAATGCAGCTAAACTTGTAGCAAAAGGCGATTTATCTCAGGTGAAGCTAGAGAAATTAATGCAGAAAAAAGATTTATCCGATGAAGTTGTAGATCTTTGTTCTTCCTTTTCTACTATGGTTGAAGAGATGAAGAAGAAGGAGAAAATTGATGGGTTATTACATAAGGTGGTGCCAGGGACAGTAGCAGACCAGATTATCGAGAGGGGTATAGCTCTTGGAGGAGAGATTAAGGAGGTCACCGTCTTGTTTGCAGATATTAGAAATTTCACATCACTCTGTGAACAGAAGTCAGCAATTGAAATTGTATCGATGTTAAATGAATGTTTTACACAATTAACGCATGTCATTGATCAGCATGGGGGTATTGTGGATAAGTATGTCGGAGATGAAGTGATGGCTCTTTTTGGAGCCCCTATTGAAGCAAAAAATTCTTCTGAGACAGCTGTTCTTTGTGCATTAGAGATGATGAGGAGTATAGGTAAATGGAATGATGAACGTGAAGAAAGAGATTTGGAAAGGCTAGAAATAGGCATAGGTATAAACACAGGAGAAGTTATTGTTGGAAATATTGGAGAAAAAAATAGACTAAACTATACGGCAATTGGAAGATCTGTAAATAGGGCTTTTAGAATTTGCTCAACTGCTAAGGAGCGAGAAATTCTTATTTCAAAGGAAGTCTATGATCGATTAGAGCAAGAGTTTGATAGTACAATATATTCTAATGTAGAGCTTAGGGGGGTTGATATGAGAATGGACTTATATAATATTAGGAAAGCAAAGGGTAAAAGTTGATCCTTGATCGATTTCAGATTCTACAGAGATAGTGGCACTATGCTTACTAGCAATTGTTTTTACAATGGAAAGACCAAGGCCTGCGCCTCCAAGCTTTCTTGAATGGGATTTATTTACGGTATGAAATTTTTCAAAGATTTGGTGTAATTTTTCTGAAGGTATTCCTATTCCTAGGTCTTTGATAGCGATTTTTATATGATCCTCTAATGCTGTGGTAGTGACCTTAATTTGGTGATGTTGAGGGGAATACTTTATTGCGTTTTGTAAGAGGTTGACAAGAGCAAGTTCAATAAGGGCTTCATTGGCATGAAGGCAGATGGAATCTTTATTATGAAGATGCTCAATATGTATAGATGGGTGGAGATTGACCATTGTTTCACTCACTGAGTTTACAAGGCTTACTAGATCGGTGGGATTTTTTTGTAGTTTGCTTGAGTTATCAAGATCTGCAAGGATAAGTAGGTTTTTAATTAAAAGCTCCATTCTTTCTGAACTTGAAATAATCTTTGAGATCATTGTATCGAACATACTAGAAGAAAGATTAGGCATATCTTTTAGAGTTTCTGCGAATCCCTTAATGATTGTAATGGGTGTTCTGAGCTCATGAGAAGCGCTAGCAATAAAATTTTTACCCATAGTGATGTGGGTTTCTTCGGAAGTGATTTCACAGATTTTTAGGATAATATCTTTACCAAGAGTAGGTTTAGCAAGAATTTCTAGTTTATTTTCATGTTCTGTAGAAAGAGGGAAAAGTTGGTGTGAAGATTTCTTTGTCTTTTGGGTTTGTTCTACTACAGAGAGGATAGATGGTCCCCACTTGTGATTATGGAGAAGAGACAATTGTTTTTGCTTAAGGTCGTCTTCTATACCAAGAATCTGGTATGCTCTTTGGTTTATTTTGTATATCTTGAGTTTATGATTGAGAAAGAGATAACCATAAGGTGTATTTTCGAGAAGACAATTAATTTGATCGTTTGCTTTTAATATTTTTCTAAGAGCAAGGAGAAAAATAGATAGAAGAAAGATAGATATGAATATCAACATAATTGTTAGCGCCTTATTTCAATGTCGGTTTTTGGATCTTTAATGGTTTTAATATGTTTTTTCTTTTTAGGATAGTGAAATTGGATGATTGAGAGATAGTCTTCTCTATTTGAAACCTGAAATTTACCTAAAAGGTTAATTAGCTCCTCTTTTTTTAAAACATGTAGTTTACGTTTTTCGTTAGGATTTAAATAGATCTCTTTTTCTTCTTTTAGGATTGCATTAGTTATTTCATCATTAAAGGTAAGTCTTAAAAGCTCTATTGAGCATCTATGGAAACATAAAGCTTTTCTTCTGGAATCTAGGGTAAAGAGATTATGAAGAGGTGGCCAGCTATTTGTTTTGGTAGGGTAGGATTTACACCCCTTTTGCATTTTATACCATATCTCGTTGTAGTCTTCATGATCTACCTGTAGGGAGAATAGTTCTTCGCACGGTTTTTTTTGGTAGGTTGTACGAAGTAGAGAGAGAAGGTTTGTGGCAAGAGTGTCTGTATAGAAAGGAGCATTGTAATAATTTGTATTAATAAGCTTTTTAAAGAGCTCTTCTTCTATTTGGTTTTTAGAAGTGAGGGGGGAATGAATGTTAAATTTTGCGTGTTCAGACGGTTTTTCTCTAATGGAGCAAAAAGATTTTGAGATATTTTTTTTAGGCTTTTTATTATTGGTTTCCGGTGATTCAAGAGTTGCAAATTGGGATTGTTCATCCTTCTCTATAGCAGTTCTGTGAAGAGTTAAGTAGCTAGATAGGGCTGTATGAGTAATTTGTGTAAGGTGAAACTTTTTAGTCATCTGATTGGCCGTATACGAGAAGAGCAGAAAAAAGATCATGATGAAGGGAAGCATGTTCATGTGTAGTCCTTTTTTAGGAAGAGTGAAAAGCGTAGATCCTTATTTAGTGTTAGATTAAGAAGAGAGTGTTTTTCATCATAAGTTGCTGCAAAATGGTGGATAGATCTTTCAATAAGCACATCTTTTTGGTCTTTTAATGTTTTGTCAAGTGAAGAGATGGAGAGAAAGAGGTCATCATCATTTAGAATGCTTAAAACACCTTTAACCTCTGATGAGAGGTTGGGATTAGGATCGATCCCGTTATTAAAAATAAAGTGGATTTCTATTTGTTTATTGTCTTCTTGTTTTATTTCTATGGAATGAGCAAGGGAGAATGTCTCGAAGAGAGTTTTGTGGAGAGCTGCTATATGATTTACTTGTTTTCTTAGAGGTGAGATTTGCGCTGAGATTTTGGATGAATGTTTGTATGTGGTAAAGAGTAGAGTGATGATGATGCTGGATAGGGCAAAAGTGACAAGGATTTCAATAAGAGAAAGAGCGTATTTTTTATAGGCTTTTGGTGCCATAATGATTATTGAAGCACATTTTTCAAATGTTGATGTTGTTTGTTGATAAGCTCTTGTGCACCTTGAATGAGCACACTTTTTGGAATGATAAGATAGGGAGTCAGTATTAACTTGCAGATAGAACGATTTTCTGTAACAAACAATTTCATGTCTTCTCTGTGTGTTTATTATTAAGCTTTTGATAATAAGTCTCTGAGAGAAAAAAGTAAACTATTCTTGGTTCAAATTGCCGAATAACTGTTAAAATAGAATAAATAAAATTATAAAATGGATAAAAAATGAAAATACTTATTTCTGGGGGCGGGCTTGCTGGCCTGGCAGTAGCTTGTTTTTTAGAAGAAGCAGGACATGATGTTGAGATCATCGAAGCAAAAAACAAGGAGGTGTATCCAGAATATGTGGTTGATTTTTTTGGTGCAGGATTAGAGGTTCTTAAAAGAAGGGGAATGAGAAGAAAGCTGGACAGTTTGAAAAAGAATTTTGATTTTAGTTCTTTTGCAATAAAAAAGCTTTATGAAGAGAATCAAGACAAAATTGTATCTTTATCGATTCGTGATCTGCGGGACTTATTTTGTCATCAACTAAAGTCATCAATTCACTATGAGACAAGGATTCATGAAATAGAAACAAACAGCTGCGGTTCTAAGGTGGTACTATCCTCTGGAAAAGAGGAAACCTATGACCTTGTCATTCTTGCTGAAGGAGTGCATTCACATACAAGAAAGTTGCTTTTTCCAGAGACAAAAATAGAGGATCTAGATTTATATTTTTCTGTTTGTACAAAGGAAAAGAGGGATGAAAGCAAGGTAATAGGATCAACATTAAATCCGAAAATTTCAGCATCGTATGACTATGAGCAGCTTGAGATATGCTATCCAGTTACATTAGAAGACGAGGCTTCTTTTGTGATGAGTCGCAAGCCGCAGGAATCTAAGGATTGTCACCATTTTTATACTGGGAAAATGGAGTTAGTAATTTTACAAAAGGCGTTCAAAGGAAGGGTGGTTATGTTAGGAGATACCCTTGGTTCTCTATCTCCCCTTTCTGGTCAGGGAAGCTCAATGGCTGTGTATCAAGCACATGTGTTAGTTGGACTTATAGAAAAACATAAAAGTGTTAAGAGAGCCCTTCAAGAGTATGAGGAAGAAGTCCTGCCACATATTCAAAGGATTCAAAAAGAGGTTAGGACTACCAAGAATCTATTATTTCCAAAGAGTCGTCTTAAATATCTTTTTGTAACGAAGCTTGGAGTTTTATTATTTAGATTAGGTCTGTTTAATCATCGGATTAAGAAAATGTTTGCTGTCCATTATTATGATTTTTTATCACGCGCTAAGAAGTAGAGCACAATAGCTAGGCCAACGTAAAAAAGAGGGCTCAAGACTGGATTGAGTATCGCTGTAGATGGGGGTTTAAAGATGTGGGTGACAGTAAAGAGCGCAATGAGAACGCCTACAAGAGCATCACCAGCAATTAGTCCTGAGGCTGCAAGGATACCACCAGAAGCTTGGCTATCATCTTTTCTGCCATGTGCAGCCTTTACAAGGCCACCTACCATAATAGCTGTAGTAATTTCTAAAGGAAGATAGAGGCCAATAGCAAAGGGAAGGACTTTAATTCTTAGTATGATAAGTAGTATTCCAAGAATAACACCAATGCCTATTAGCATTGTTGGTAGAGTTTTTTGCATCACACCCTCGATAATGATTTTCATTAGTGTAGCTTGTGGTGCTGGAAGCTCAATTGTGCCAAAGCCATAGGCTTTATTTAGGAGAATGATTACAAATCCAATACAGATGGATGGGAGTATTAGGCCGATAATTTCAGCAATTTGCTGGCTTCTTGGAGTGGCCCCTAGAAGGAATCCCGTTTTTAGATCTTGAGAGGTAGTTGAGGCCAGGCAGAGTGCTACGCTTACAACAGACCCCATTATAACAATGGTGATAAGGTGAGCCTTATCCTCCCATCCTAGGGCAAGAAAGATCATACTGGTAAGTAATATAGTCGTGATAATCATCCCTGAAACAGGATTAGAAGAACTACCCACAAGTCCTACTGTGATAGAGGTAACTGCTACAAAAAAGTATCCTAGTATGACAAGAAGGATAATAGTAAAGAAGTTAAGTTTAAAGAGTGGAAAGAGCCATAGGGTAAGGATGATAGCAAGTGAGCCCAGAATTAGCCATCTAAGGGAGATATCTCTTTCCAATCGAGGAAGTGCTTTTGATGCAGAAACTGGGGCAAAAAGTTCTTTAAATCCGATATGGATTGTTTTAATCATCATAGGAAGGATATGTATAAGATTATAGAGACCCCCAATAGCAACGGCACCTGCACCAATATAGCGGATATAGTTGGACCAGATATCACTAGCGCTCATTGCAGAAACAACAACTGTTGAAGGTGGAATAATAGTAGAGCTCAGTCCATAGAGTTTAATCAACGGGATAATTACCCACCACCCGAGGATAGATCCTGCAAAGGAGAGGCTTGCTATTTGAGGACCGATCACATAACCCACACCTAAAAGTGCAGGGGATCCTTCCATACGAAATTCTGTTTTTTCAAAGGGCTTGATTACAAAGGTAAAAAGATCGTTCCATAGGAGAAAGAGGCTTGAGCCTACTTTAAAAAGAGCACCGATAATCATTCCCCAAAGAGCTTTTATTGCTCCTTTAGAACCCTTTTCACCGGCTTTTAGAATTTCTGCGCATGCTGTTCCTTCTGGGAAGGGAAGATTTTGGTGTTCTTCAACAATGATATATCTACGCATAGGGATCATGAAGAGAATTCCAAGGATACCACCAAGAATAGAGAGTACAAAAATCTCTGTATTTGTGGCAGAAGCGCCGAGAAGGAAGAGAGCGGGTATTGTAAATATGATACCGGCAGCAAGGCCCTCACCTACAGCTGCCATTGTTTGTACTAAGTTATTTTCTAAAATAGTTACAGATTTGAAAAAGGTTCTTAGAATTGCCATCGAAAGAACTGCTGCAGGGATGGATGCTGAGATCGTCATACCTACTTTGAGCCCTAGGTAAGCGTTTCCTATACAGAAGATAAAGCTAAGGATGATGCCGAGAATAACGGCCTTAGCACTAAATTCCACCATTTTTTTTCTAGAACTTACATAGGGAGTAAACCGTTTAATTGCTGTCATAAAGCATAATCTGACAAATAACTAATTTAAAGTCGATGTAATTATTTGGCTGTAGCTCGAGGGTGCAAATTTCTTATAGTAGATTTTAGTTTGAAGTAGGTAACATGCTTTATCTTTTGGATCTTTGGGTTTCTTTAGAGCCTTGTGGTGATATTCAATTGTAAAAAAAAAATCTTCCTGTGAATTTAGGCCAAGAAGGGTATAAGGTCCTTGGAGTGTCTTTTTTTTAGATGAGATGGGATGATTTTTTTGGATAAAATCGCTGTATGCAACATCCTTTAATCGTTCTATCTGCAGCTCTTGTAGAGCAAAGAGTTCTTTTTTTGTATATTTAAAGGGGAGGCTTCCAAAGAGTGTCAGTAGTACGCCAAGAAGAATAAGCGAGATAAATAATTCAATAAGAAGAAAAGGTTTTTTTTTGATTTGCATTAGAGAATATTAACTAAACATTGATTAAAAAGGGGAGATAATTTATTTCTTTATATATATAGAATTCATTAACCCACTTATTGCCGCAGATAGAAATGATATAAATGAAAATTTAAGCGGTCAAAAATTATTATTTAAACAAGGTTTCCCCTATGCACTTTTGTGGGCGTGCATATTATAATCTATTACGTGGTCAAGATAGGCTTAAATTAGAAACTGAAGCTGAAGAGTGGCAGATTATTAATTATCGCAATCTTAGTGGCCAAATGCTTATATCTATGTTAAAGGAGAGTGGATTAATCATTTCTAGGGCTACCCTATTAGAGATGATTGAAAGAGTAGCATCTCCTGAGGAGTTCATGGAACAGGAGTGTTTTAGATCGATAAGCGAGAAACATAAGGAGAAGCTGTACCTATTATTTTTTGAGGCTTATAGACGTTTTGCTCCAGATAAGCCATCGCTTTCTATTTTTTGTGATGAGTTAGATTACCTTATTGATCAATATGAAAAAGATGGGGTATCAAGCGATGAGAAACTTTATGAGGCGTGCCTTGATCTTCTTGAGGTATTGGCTGCAAACCAAACATCGGAAGCAAAAGAGGTTTTTGATCAGATCAACCAATATTGTGCTCATGATTTGGAGACTTTTATTTTGTATTACCTCTTATCACAACTTAAAAGTGGTTATAAAGCGGAGACCCACCATCTTTTAGAACGTTTTAAACCTTATCTAGTGAGGAAAAGATGGGTAGATCTGATTGTTTTACGACTTATAGAGGATTATAACGCATCAAATGTAAAAGAGGAGCTAGAGAAATTTTCACAAGATCTTTTTAAATCTATGGATACTGATCTGGTGGTGCAATCACTGAGGTTTTTTACTGAGATTGGTAAGGGAGGGTTATTTTTAACGGTGTTTAAGAAGTTCATCAAAAGACTGACAAAGCGTGAGGAGATCGATAGTGCATTGAAGGTATTATTAGAGTATTGCCATCTTAACGACCTTGAAAAGGAAGAGAAGAGGATTCTAGAGCTACTTCAATAGGCTGGAAGTTAATAAAATCACAAGCGCAGCAGTAATAGTGAATATTATTTTTGGTAAAGTTAACAGGTGCAGAGAGTTTGAGACTGTGCAGGTGTCCATAAAGACAGGTGTGAATTTTGTATTTTTCTAAGAGGTCTGAGACTTCGTTTGTATGGTGATTTGGACCAAGAGGTGGGTAGTGAACTAGGCAAATACGTTTTGTGATATGGTCAGGGATAGATTCTAGGCTAGTTTTCAACCTAGCTATTTCTTTTTTATAAATTTTTGCATCATGATCGATAGCATCTTTTGAATAATCTTTTTCTGATACATTGACATTTGGAGTATCTTGAAAGATGATGTGGGAAGAGAAGTTAACATCTGGACTATCCCAAAGGCGCGTTCCAGCAATAGCGACATCATTAAAGACAAAGGAATTATTATGAATGAAGTGAAGAGAATTTGGTGCTTGTTCTTCCATTGATTTAATACTCTTCCACCAGGGATCATGATTGCCTTTACTTAGAACCTTTGTTCCTGGAAGAGATGCGATCCATTCAAGGTCAACAAGCGCATCATTAAATTTATGAGCCCAGGAATGATCACCTGGAAGAAGAACAAGGTCCTCCTCTTTTATCATTTGTTTCCAGTGATAGGCGACTTTTTCTTCGTGATTTTTCCAATGTTCACCAAAGACATCCATTGATTTATTTTCAATACCAAAGGATAGGTGAAGGTCTGCAATTGCCCAAATATTCATTGCTTTATTGTAGGATTATAGATAGAAGTTGTCTACAAGAGTTGTTCCTGAGGGGACAATAATGATACCATCTCTGATAAGAAGGTTGTTAGTAGTTAGGTGTTGTATATTATTTTTATTTGTAAGAGTGACGTTATTTCCGATGGTGCAGTTTGAATCGATAATTGCATGATCGATAGTACAATTTTTGCCGATAGAGACATTTTTACGATCGTTTCCTATAAGAATAGAGTGATTGATCATTGTTCCTTTGAGAATATGGTGGTTATTGCCAATAAGGGAGTGTGAAATTTTTTTAGCTTGAATGATGGATCCATCTGTAATAATTGAGTGATCAATAGCTGTATCATAGAATTTTGTTGGAGCGAGCCTATTTAATTTCTTATCAAAGAGGTTAAGAGAGTGTTGGTAATTGGTCATTAATATGGATGTATTAAAGTAGGATTTAATGGTTCCGATATCTGACCAGTAACCATCAAAGACGAAGCTGAAGCATTTTTTTGTTTGGAGGGCTGTAGGGATGATATGTTTTCCAAAGTCTTCTCTTGGATCCTTTTTAAGGAGGTCTAAAAGGGCTTCCTTTTTAAAGAGATAGATTCCCATAGAGCCAAGAAGGACCCTATCCTCTTCTGGTAGATTGGTGCTAAGGCAGAATTTATCTCTAATTGATTGCTCTGTAGGTTTTTCATAGAAGTCTTTAATTTTGTATTTTTCATTTATGCGCATGACACCCATACGCATTGCTTCTGCATCATTAACTGGAAGTGAGGCGATCACAAGATCTGCATCATTGATTTTTCCAAATTGAGCCATAGAGGAAAAATCCATTGTATAGATCTGATCTCCAGAAAGGATCAGGAAGTATTTTGCCTTAGAATCGTTAATGATGGAGAGGTTTTTCCTGACAGCATCCGCAGTTCCAAGATAGCATTGATTTTTATCATGAAAGTTTTTAGGTGTTTTAAGAGTGATTGGTTGGTTTGGGTAGGAGTTAGTAATATAGTTATTAAGTGAAGGTGCGAGAAACTGTGTAAGAATATAGATTTCAGAAAGTTTTGAATTTAACGCATTTGATAGTGTTACATCGATAATCTTGTGTTGGCCTGCAAATTCAATAGCGGGTTTACATTTAGTATTTGTCAGTGGCTTAAGTCTTGAACCCTCTCCACCTGCAAGTATTATTGCAGTAACATCCTTAGTATGGTGTGTATACATCCGAACTCAAATATATATAATTATAAATATAATTTATAATTAAACATATAATAGTTTGGCAATTCTATATCAATAGATAATTAGTTTTTCCAACTTTTTATAATATGATCTAGATCTTCTTTTTGTAGAGAGGAGAGTTTTTTTAGGGAAACATGGTTTATAAGTTCTTCTCTTAGAGAAGGTTCTTTAAGCCCTTCACATGCTAGAAGTAGGTAATTAAATAGAGAAGACTGTGCCGAGAGGTTACTTTCCTTAAGAAGAGAGAAGGCCTCTAGAGCGGTTTTATTATTTGGAGTGAAGCGAAGAAGCGTAATAAGTGCTTTTTCATGATCATAGCTTAAAGGTCGGGATTTTAAAATACTGATTAGGAATTCCTTACCATCATTACCAAAGGAGGTAATTGCTCTTGAAAAAGCTTCATCTTGAAAGAAGTTTTTACCACGTATGGCTGTAAAGAGCGGCTTTAGTGCAACTCTATCTTGCATAATCTCTAGGCATCGTGCTGCAAGTTCTGGAGCTCGTCCATAGCCAGGAGAAAGGTGGTCAAAGAAGGTATCGGATTCTATGAGCTTAATTAGAAGGGGTATTGATTCTTCTTTTTTTTCTACCAAGGCCTTCATTTCGTGAGTAGGATTTTCATTTTCTGTTAGGATTAGGTCGCTAAGTAGTCTTGCAACGTGTGTGATATTATCATTTTCATACGAATCCCTAAAGTGTGCATAGAGTTGCTGCATTACCTTAATTTTTTGCTGATTTGGTTCAGAGAGGAGAGTGTCCGAGAGGTTTTCTTGAAGGTGTTCTTCAATGAGGGCTAGCTCTTTTAATCTATCTAGTTTGAATTCTTCGTTGATACCTATATGGTCTTCATCTTCATAATAGTTAATCATTATTTTAAAATTGCCTCCAAAATGCACATCTCTGTTCATTAGGATGAGGATATCTTCTTCATCGAGTAGAGGTATTTGATCCGTAGACATAGGTATAAACCTTAAGTTTTATGAAGAATTTTTGCAGAAGAGGGGATAAAAATCAAGGGTGTCTCTTTTTTTGAAGAAGCTGATCTAGGACGGCTCCGGCATTATAGCTAGAGCGGATAAAGGGTCCTGTATGCATGAAGGGAACGCCTAGATCTTCTCCATAGACTTTGAGAAGGTCAAAGACTTCAGGTTTAACATATTCTTTTAGTTTAATTTTCTTTTGACTAGGTTGAAGGTATTGACCAATAGTAATGATATCACAACCTGCATTGTATAGATCTTGAATTGTTTTTTTTACACTGTCGATTGATTCCCCAAAACCGAGCATGATTCCTGATTTGACAAAGACATTATTATAATGGTTTTTAACAAAGGAGAGCACTTTTAATGAGCCCTGATAGGTGGCTTTATGTCTTACTTTGGGTGTTAGGTCTTTTGTTGTTTCTATGTTGTGATTAAAGATTGAAGGTGCAGCAGACATAACGCAACGAAGAGCGTCTTGGTTTTGATGAAAGTCTGAAGTAAGAATTTCTGTTGTTATTTGGGGATTTTTTTTATAGATAGCTTGAACTATCTTTTTTATCTGGAGGGCGCCTCCATCTTCAAGATCATCTCGTGCAACCATTGTAATAACGGCATGCTTAAGCTTGAGTAGAGAAATAGATTGAGCGATTTTATTGGGTTCTTCGGGATCTAGTGGGGCTGGATTTTTATCAAAATCAATTTCACAGAATGAGCATGCGCGTGTGCAGGCTTTTCCAAGAGCAAGAAAGGTTGCAGTGTGTTGAGTGTAACACTGAAAGCGGTTAGGGCATTTTGCTTCTTCACATACTGTGTTAAGTCCATATTCCTTAACAATACCTTCAGTTTTATATGCATTCATTGAACTTGTAATTTTCTGTCTTAGCCATGGTGCCATTGGAAGGCGTTTCTTTTTTTCATCGTGGATTTTAAAGCCCATAATTTTCCTTATACATGGATGGCCTTACCATTAGTTGCAACAGAGGCTGCTTCCTTGATCACTTCAGAAATTGTTGGATGAGGGAAGATGGTCCTAGCTATTTCCTCAATAGTTAATTCTGCAATCATAGCAAGAGTGAATGTAGAGATCATATCTCCAGCTCCTTTTGCTACAATAACTGCTCGAACAATTTCATGAGTATCTTTGTCCCAGAAGATCTGTACAAAACCTGATGTGTTTTCAGTAGCAACAGCCTTACCATTAGATGCTACTGGAATTTTTATATTTTGTGCTTTTTTAACGATTTGATTTTCTTCGCCATAGCCAACTACAGCAACTTCAGGCAGGGTATATACTACTGCTGGTATATGGTGTTCGTATCGTTGATGTGTGGTGTTGTGACAAATGATATCAATAACTGCTTCAGCTTGGTCTGACGCAACATGCGCAAGCATTGCTCTACTTTTTGATGAGACATCACCGATAGCATAAATATTTGGGAAGTTAGTTTGGAATTGTTCATTAACTTGGATAAATTCATTCTTCATGATTAAGGGAAGGTTTTCTAAACCAAGATTGTCTGCATGTGGGGTTCTACCTGTACAAATTAGGATTTCTTCTGCAGAGAATGGTTTTTCTTGTGTTGACACAAATACATTTTTTTCATTGTTCTTTTTTTCAACACGTTCAACTTTGCAATTTAGGCGGAGATCTATTTTTAATTTTTTTATCTCTTCTTGCATAAATGTGCTAATAGTAGGTCCTAGTTCTTTAACAGGAGCATCTAGTGCTTCGATTATGGTTACCTTAGATCCAAACCTAGCGAATACTGTAGCCATTTCAAGTCCAATATAACCGCCACCTATAATGATTATTGATTTAGGAGGTTTCTCTAATGAAAAAATATAATCGGTTGTGAGCATAAGCTCTTTATATTTCATTAGAGATGGATGTATTGCAGGTGTTGAACCTGTTGCAATAATGACATTTTTTGCTGTTATTTTTGTATTTGTAGTTTCATTTTTTGCATGAACAATGACTGTATTCCTATCAGGATTATGGTTTCCTTCAAGAGGAAAGTATGCTTCTGCCTCGTATAAAGTAATCTTGTTTTTCTTAAGTAGGTAATTTATACCTTTTCTTAGTGTAACTATCGCATCGCTTTTCTTCTTAGATATATCTTGAAATGAAGAGGTTGTAGAAAGGTGTTCAGTATGATAGAGAAGCGATTTAGAGGGTATACAACCGACGTTGAGGCAGGTGCCACCTAGATCCTTTTTTTCAATAATTGCTACTTTTTTCCCTGATTGTGCACCTTTAATGGCAGCAGGATAGCCAGCAGGTCCTGCACCAATGACTAAAATATCAACATAAGCCTCATCCATATCATCATCCTATCAATTCCTTTATTATCTTTCTATAGTAAGATTAAAATTAATTAGGATTTTGTGTTAGGTTTTCCGTGAAAGCAAGATGTTTATATTTCTTTCATTGAGTACGAGGCCTAGAGGCGATCCATTGCTAGGTAGAAGTTGAATTGGCCCACTAAGTATCTTCAGGCGAGAATTAGGACAGGTAGAAAGTTGTCCAGTATATAGTTGTTTCTGAGGTCCGATGATTGTAACATCGAGACCCTCAAATTTTTTAGAAAGCTGACTTATAGTTTCTAATTTAAGAAATGAATGAATTATTGATTCATCAATGCGAGATATTTCTTCTTGTAGTTTTCCATCTAATGAGATAACTGCATAGTAGCCTGATTGAGGTTGATCTTCATTATATGTAGTATATTTGTGTAGAGCATGAAATTCTAGGTTTGCGGGTTTATAAGCTATAGGGATTTTCATATCACCCTCGCTATGTACCTTACAACAATACAGCTACCTTGAATTCTTTACAAATATCAAAATATTGGCTACTCTAAAATATAGCTATATTTATGCATGAATGCCAATGAGTGATGACCACCAACGATTGAAACTCTGCCCTTTTTGTGAGGGTAGACTTGACTTTGAATTAACGGAGTGTATCTATTGCGGAGCAGCTCTTCTCCATGAGAAAAAGAGTACAGCTCGAACAGATCAGGACTATACTGAGGAGAATCTAGCGCATTTTTATGCGCCACCCTATCAAGGAAATGGAGCAAGTGCATCTTCCTATTTTAAAGAAGAACCTCCAGAGCAGGAGGAGAGAAAGGTTTATTCCTATAATCAGGACGCAAGAGGATCAGAAGCTGCTATGAGCAGGGAGGCCATTGCGCATGATAATAGGGAGGAAAAGAGTTCTTCTAGCTTATTTTCCTTATTATTACTTTCAATAGGTGGACAGATATTTACACTTGGATGGCTACTTTTTTTCTTTTCAGAAGGTGGCCTCCTGCAACTTGAGTGGAAGGCCAGATTTTGGTTTGCCTATATCCTATTGTCTCTACCCTTTTTTTATCTTGGATGGAAGAAACTTACCCAAGATGAATGATTTAGACCTTCTCTAGAGAAATGAAGGAATTGAGTGGAATTTGATTTTGAAGAGCTGCAAGCTGATCCCTAACTTTTGCATCTTCTGGTGGCATCATTCCAAAGCTAAAGAGGATTTTTGCTAAATTTTTATTAATTGTATGTCTGAAGTTGGAAAATAGTCTAAATGACTCGTGCTTGAATTCCATGAGAGGATCTTTTTGTGCGACTGTACGCATATTGACCTCTGTTCTAAGATGATCTATCTGAAGAAGGTGTTTTTGCCATTCGCTGTCGATAGATTTTATGATCATTGAGCGGATAATATTATGTAGAATAGGAACAGGATTAACCTCTTGCTTAGAAGCTTTTTGTATTGCCGCAAGTGTCCTTGATTCATATTGAAGTTTGCGTTTAAAGGCATGAATCACTTTTAGTGAAGCGTCTTTTGCAATATTCTCACAGGTCATATAGTCGTCGCTATAGGCATTTTCTTTGATAGAAACGGGGAAATAATTGGTAAGAGTTTTTCTAAATTCTTCAGGGTTCCATTTGCCAGGTTCATCTTTTGTTTCAAGGAAGGAGTGTGCCATTTCATGTGTGATATTAGTGAGTGTTTCAAAAGCAACTTCAAAGGGGTCTTCAGAATGGATGGTTCTATTTCTGAATTGGTAGACCTCAGTTCGTTGTTTATTCATTACATCGTCATATTCGAGGGTATGTTTTCTGTAGCTGAAATTTCTTTGTTCAATACGTTTTTGTGCTGTTTCTATAGATCGGTTAAGGATACTAGCTTCAATTGCTTCTCCTTCGGGAGGTCGCATTTTCTGTAGGATTGAAGCAAATCTTGATGAGTTAAAGAGGCGCATGAGTTCATCTTCGAATGAGACATAAAATCTGGAGCTCCCTGGATCTCCTTGTCTTCCACATCTTCCGCGTAGTTGGCGATCAATTCTTCTGGATTGGTGGCGGGTTGTTCCAAGAACATGGAGACCTCCAAGATTTGCAACACCATCTCCCAGCTTAATATCTGTTCCTCTACCTGCCATGTTTGTAGCTACAGTAATTGCTCCTTTTGAGCCGGCAAGAGCAATAATTTCGGCTTCTTTTTCGTGGTTTTTAGCATTAAGAATGGAGAATTTTAGGTTATGGCTTTTAAGAATTTTAGAGATTTTTTCTGAGGCGTCAACTGATTCGGTTCCAAGGAGTATTGGCCTGCCTTGTTCATGTAATTCCTTGATTTCTTTGACTATTGCATTATATTTTTCTCTCTCTGACATATACATTAAATCGTTGTTATCCTTACGAACACATTTTTTATTTGTAGGGATACATAGAACCTCTAGCCCATATGTAGCTTTGAATTCTGAAGCTTCAGTAATAGCTGTTCCAGTCATTCCAGAGAGTCTGTCATAGAGACGGAAATAGTTCTGGAGGGTGACTTGAGCATAAGTTTGGGATTCAGCTTGAACCTTTAGGTTCTCTTTTGCTTCAATTGCCTGGTGTAATCCATCAGAAAAACGTCTTCCTGGTTGAGCTCTTCCTGTATTTTCATCAATAATGACGATCTTTTTTTCTTTAATAATGTAGTCAACATCTTTTGCCATGAGTAGGTGTGCTCTGAATAATTGTCTAAGGTTATGAGCTTGTTCTTTTCGTGTTGCGTCTTCTTCACGTAGTTCGATCTTTTTTTTCATTTTCTCTTCATCTGAAAGATCGTTGTTATTATCAATAAGGGCATATTCTTCTCCAAGATCTAGCATAGTAAATGATACTGCTGATTCTTCACTCTCTTGAATACCTTTATCTGTTAGTTCGTAGTCGCTATTTTTTTCATCGATAGTGACGTAAAGTTCACCTAATTTGTTGAGGCGTTCTTCTTTGTTGGGCTCTGCATAAAAGTAGGTTTCGATTGTTTCAAGCTCAAAACGCATATCTGGATTTTCTTTGATTACTCGGAGGGTTTTATGGATAGGTGCGCCTTTAGAGACAAGCCATAAATCCTTAATGGCTGCGATTTTTATTTCATTATCTTCTTTAGAGAGCTTGATTTTTTCTTCTACTTGAGAAAGAAGCCCTAGTTTCTCTAGGGTCTTTTTTGATTGTTCTGCGAGTTTAGTACATAGTTGTAGCTGTTTTTTTACAATGGAAAGGACGGGAGTTTTAAGTTCATCGTACATTTGTTTTGATTCACGTGCGGGTCCTGAAATGATAAGGGGTGTTCTTGCTTCATCGATGAGGATCGAATCAATTTCATCGATAACAGCAAAGTAGTATCCACGTTGACACTGTTCTTCTTTCATTGTCGCCATGGAGTTGTCTCTTAGGTAGTCAAATCCAAATTCAGAGGCTGTTCCATAGACAATATCACTATTATACACTTCTTTCCTTTGGTCATGAGGTGTATCATTTGTAAGAGCGCAAATGGAAAGCTTATGCCACCTAAATATTTCTCCAATCCAAGCTACATCACGTTTTGCAAGGTAGTCATTAACAGTCACAAGATGGACAGCTTTTTTTGTAAGGGCATGTAGGTATATTGGGAGTGCCGCTGTTAGCGTTTTCCCTTCACCTGTTTGCATCTCACTAATTGCTCCGTAGTGCATCGCTATGGCTGCAGCAATTTGAACATCATAGGGGATCATATCCCACTTTTGGTCGTAGCCAGAGACATGGATCTCTTTCCCCATAAGCCTTCTACAAGTGTTTTTTACTACAGCATAGGCTTCTACAAGTATATCATCTGTTGTCTCTCCTGCTTCTAGACGCTTTTTAAAAAGTGCAGTTTTTTCTTTAAGTTGAGTATCGGTAAGTTGTTGAAGTGCTACCTCTTCTTTATTAACAAGCGCTACAAGTTTTAGATATTGGTTGACCTTTCTTGTTTGAGCGGTGCCAAATAGTTTTTTGAATAGAGTTGGTAGCATTGTATATCCTGAATTTGCAATTTTTCTACCCATATTAAAGGAAATCCATATAAAAAGGTAGATCTATTGGATCAAACAATAGTTTTTATATTATTATATTTAACTTAAATCGCATCTCTGTAAAATCCTTACGCTAAATAATAAATATAATAGGAGTTTGGGTGGAGGCATTAAGGGAGTCAAAGGAATTAAGAAAACTTGAGATAGAGAAATCTTTCCACCTTAAGAGAGGACGTGAACCTTCAGATGATAGAGTGCAAGAAGCTGCACAAAAGCGGATTTGTAGACAAGCTTCAGCTTCTTTGAGTGAGTTAGTAGGTTCTAGCTATCAGGGGGGTGTTATATTTAATGAATTAGCAAAAAGGTTATCAGGAGATAGAAGGTTAGGGATAACTATAAATCCATTACTTATTTGTCATTGGTTAGGTAGGATAGTTTGTAATGCAGAGGAATATGAAGATTCTCCTCTACAGAGTATATTTGCACCAGAAGGAATTGATATACGCGTAAGAAGACGATATGCACGTGAGATGATTAGTAAGGTTCAACCTGCTATATATAGACATTTACCAGATGAGATTAAGAATTGTGAATGGATATGTAATGAGGCTTTTGCGAGGGATAAAAGGTTGTTAAGTGATTTCCCGCGAGGGAGTATTTCTAGAAAAAGAGTCATAGGGTTTTTGAAGGAATTCCCTCAATTGTACTCTCAACTTCCTGACTTTGCAAGGTCAGTGAGTTGGGTTTTGCCCGCAGTATTTGATTGTTTTGATCTTCTCAAGCATATACAAGATAAGGATGAGCAAGAACAGATTCTTAGAAGGATTAAGGCAAGCAACGTAAAGATTTTTACATCATTGCTAGGCCATTATAAGTGTGATGGTGAGTTAGTGCTCATTTTTTTGAAAATAGCGCCCCATATGTTAACAGGTTTAGTTCTAGATGATGATCTTACATCCGAATTGAAAGCAGAGTTTATCTATTCACAATTAGATAGCAACGTTGGCGCTTTTGCGTTGTTGCCAAAACCCTTTGTGCGTGATCGAAAGCATCAAGTGTATATTCAAAAATGTATACTAAGGAATTATCAGGTATTACAGTTTTTATCTGCAGAAGATGCGCATCATTATCTTTTTTTTGCCGTCTCTCATAATGTAGATGCGTTATCATTGATTGATCAAAGCGAGCAGATATATAGAGAGAATCTTGCGCGTATAGTTGTAAGAATACCAGAGGCAAGGCCGTATGTTTCTAGAGCACTTCTGGAGGATACTCGATTTGCATTGAAGGTTTTAGATGTTCAGCCTTCTTTATATAAGGAATTATGGGCAAACAATAGGAATGTAAGCCTTGTTTTCGCACAGCGAGTGTGTGCCGAAGATCCGAAATACAAAGAAAATTCTATGATTGAGGGAAAGTTTTATCTCTATTCTGGGATTCCTCACAAATTGCGTATTCAATCTAGAGGAGGGGTTGCTGTTAAAAGTGTTGACTGGCGAGAATTTGTTGATGTTGATTTGAGAAATTTTATTAATGAGCTTTCTTATGAGGAGCTATCTGATATTGACTGTGAGCAGATTGGTTTTTATTATACAAATGTAGAAGATTATGAATCAGAGGAGGCACTTTATAAAGCTATTAGGTGCCATTTAGAGGAGATGCGAGCTTCACTAAGTACAAGGATAAAATCTGAGAGTCCTTATATCGGGACACCAAAAGGGGGAGAAGAGTTACGGTCATTTTATCAACAAATTAAGAAGTATATAGGGATACTTGGAGCACATTATAATGAGGATATGACGCTAGAAAAGTTGGATTTCTTAATGGCATGTACAAGATGTGGTGCGGCTTGGTTGGGCGAGTGTGTAACGATGGTTAATGCAATTACAAAAGTTGAGCCTGATGGGATTCATATGATGGTTGGACGTGAGCTTGCAATAGGTGCAGAAAGCTATTGTGAAGAGGAACGCATCGGGCACATGGAAGAAGAAGAGGAGGATGCGCATATATGGGGTCATCGACGTTATTTTCTTGAACAATTTCTATTAGGGCATCCAACTGTTTTCGATCCCTTAGGTGCTGATGCCTTTTCAGGTAAGGAATTTTATGTAGCTTTTATTAAGCAATATTCTGCACGGGTCCTAATTGATAGATTAGTAGATAAAATGAGAAAAGAGAGTGACTTTGCTGAATTATTTTATGATTATGTATGTGAAAATATGTTTAATGAATTTAGAAGATCAGTGTCTGCAGAAGAAAGGCAAAAGCATTGGCATAGCTATAAGAAAGAAATAAAGGGTAGTTTAACGAGTTTTAGCAAAGAATCACAACGAGAATTGGATCGATTGTTATCTAGAGTTCGAGAAGGAAAAAGGGAGAAGATGGTTTCTATGTTAAGGGTTACAGGAATGCAGGAAGCATTATTTATTAAATTGGCTACAGGTCTTATAAAGGATGAATCGTTGGCAAGAGAGTTTTATGAAAGGAAGGATGATTTCTTTGCTCATTTGTTAAATAGGGCAAATTTGTTAGCTCTATTGAAGGTTGATGTTGCAAGATTGATGTCTTCTGATGATCCTCTCTCATTTTATAGGAGAAGGAAGGAAGAGTTAAAGACTCAATTTGCGTATGATTATGATATGGAAATGTTTAGATCATCTATCGCACATGACGGTACAAGGATTTTAAAAGGTGTTGTTATAGGAAATGCGTTGGAACGCATGGGGTTTTTCTCTATTTTTGCTTAGGGTGATCTATAAAAATAAGGGTATTCAGGCTCTAAAAAGAGCCTGAATCAGAGTAGAGGTTAATTATTAAGAGCCATAACATCCAGTATCTACGCGCATATTGATAAAAATACCTTTAACAGATTTATCAACAAGGGATTTTAAGAACTCAGGTGTTAGCTCTTCTCTATTTATTTTATGGATAGAGCCATCTAAATTGAGAATAACAGAATCTAGAAAACTCATCTCTGTTTGAAGAGCATACTTAAATAGCTCTTCTACTTCTTCCACATTTGAAGGGCTACTTTTCTCTAAATGGGATAAGGAAGCTTCATTGCCATCTTCTCCAACAAGTGTGGTTGAAGCTAGCTCTTCAAAAGAAGTACATTTTAGCATAGCTGATAGCGTGCTTATTGACGTAGCATTGATTGTATTAGGACTAGGGGCTTTAACATAATAGTCTCTGCTTTAATTTTTTTTATAATTAATATATATATATAAGGATTTTTTATAATTTATATTGAATACCAATAACAACCCATGATTAACACAATTTATTAAATCTATTGTGTTTATGAAGTTTTTCGTTACTTTATTTAAAATAGGTTAGGAAATTGTCTGTAAAAAAAAATACTCTTATTTATGAATATAGAGATTCTGTAAATGACTGATTATTAGAGATTAGTTTTCTATTAGAAGGATTTGCTGCGACAATATTACTTTCACCAAGTGCTTCAAGTAATTCTATAACTGTTTCTGGAGTCTCGTCGACAAGATCTCTGGTAGGATCTTCTGGACCTACTTGTATAGGTGTGGTTTCTTTTTCTTGTGAGTAGTGTCTAGAAATTATTTTCATAGCATCCGCAATTGCAGCTACGAGAAATAAGGAGCCCAGGCAGATTGCTACTGGGTATTTTATTGAATCAGGAAAGGCATCAAAAATACATAAGGAATCATTTGTCATGGTGGCCTGTTTGTTTTTTAAGGGATTTTAGCCTAAAAATAGTGTTAAGCCTAATAGCCAGTTCCATATAATTCTACTTCTTGTTATAATTTATTAGAAATTTTTACACAAATAAACAAATAAAGTCAATAAAAATAGTTATAATAGTAACTTAATTATTAATTTATTTCTATTATATAATAGGGTGTTGAGTCGGGGAGTTAAGATGGAAGTAGAGTTTGCGCAATTTAATCGAATGATGGGGCAATTTTTTGATGGGGTTACTAGAAAACTAAATGATTTAGATGCTCGGATTATTTTATTACGTCAAAAATTATGTGTTCCTAAATTAAGGGATGTGAGAGGTAAGGTAACAGCTTTTAACCACAATAGAGAGATATTAGTTGTAGAAAAGCGGCAGCATAGGGAGATGCAAATAGTTTTTGAACGGATGGATTTAGAATATATTCGAGAGAGGCAGGAAGAGGCTATCTCTTCGCTTTGTGACTTGATAAGGATAATAGATGAAGTAGAAGAAGATTCATTGGGTATAGGTAAGAAGGTATTGGATATGAGAGTTAGAGAAGAGAAGATGCAAATGGTAAAAAACCAATTAAGAATAATGAAAAGTCTTAAGTCACCTTTTATAGACGAAGTGGTGAATTATTATGATCGGATAGGAGTATTATTACGTCATCTAGAGAAGGGACTGAGAATAGGGGTGTTACTCCATGAAATTGAAGGTCGAAGTATAGAGATGAGTCGTGTTCCTAGCCTAGTAAAAGGTCAATTAGAACCTTTTTCTGAATTGGCGCCGCAAGATGGCAGCATGGAAAGAGTGGCGAGGAAATTGTATGAGAAAGCGTGTACAATAGATTCTGATGAGTTGAGACGGCACAATGAGCAAATTTTTTATTTTTATAGTTTGGTAAAGAAAATAACAGCGGGTTCTTCTGGAACGTGTCATTTATCTCCATTATTTGAGAAAGAATTTCATGGTTTGATCTCATTTTATTCTTTTGACGGGGCTTTTTATGAGAGAATTGCTTTAGCATTAGAGATTAGTCAAACAAGTCATCAGGATTTGGGGGGGGAGCTTAGAGAAATATTAAAGTCTGTTTTATCTGGTATAAGATTTAATCATGATGCAGAGGTTGTTGTTAGGGACGAGGATCGTGCAGTTTTTGACAAGCTATTGAATGAAGATGGTTTAATATTATCAAGGAAGAGTCAGTTATATAATATATTGCTTAATGAATGTGCGTGGGTTGAGCAAAAAGACCCAAGCAGCAGGGAAAGATTTCATAGTATGGTAAGTAGTCTATTATGTTATAGGCGGTGTTTAGAAACTGTTGTAGTTTTGGATAAAGATTTATCTGATTTATCTAGAGAGTACAGTGAGGTTTTATTGAGCTATCAAGGAGAGGTGAGTAAGTTGTCTGAGGAGACAAAACAACAATTAACGCGGTATATGAGGCTAGCAAGAACAACTTTAAATCCAGCTCTATCGCGGATTATATTCACTGAAAAGCCACGTTATCCTCTGGGGCAACTATTTTCTAAAGGCACTGATGATGGGTATAAGCCACTGGAAACAGGAACAGGGAGTAGTGATGGTGTGAAGAACCCCTTAACATTGACTGGAGTTAAAGGTAAAGGAGTGCTCCCTTCTTTAGGGCCTAATGAAGTTGATATATGTGTTGTGCAATCGCCTGAAGGGGACGTTCTTTTAGGGAAACCTTCAAAGATGAGTGATTATTATTTCCTTCCGCAGAGAGGGGATAGTGACGTATTAAGATCTTCGATTAGTGATCTAATCTCAGGACAACTAAACTTAGAGCACGTAGGTTTGTCTTCAGGTGAAAGTGGTGTTGAGGATGATCCACGGAATACGGATGATGCATGGGTTGTAGGTCAATTATATGTAAAACAACTTTCACGATTAGAAATGCACATGCTTCAGATAGTAGGTCTGCCATACATGTTTATTTCGATTGAGGATATTGAGGAGAGAATAAGAGATAACACTATGAGTTTGTGGGGAAGTGATATAGAGTGTATTAGGCGTGTATGCAAAAGAAGGATGCAAAGAACAGTAGATGGTTAAAACAGTTAATCCGGCAACAAATCAAGTTATTGAAACGTATAATGAGATGACAGAAGGTCAATTAGATCATATTCTTAGTAGGGCAACTGATGCTTTTTCTAGGTGGAAGCAATCTATGATTTGTGATCGCGTGAAATTATTTGAAAAAATTAGGGATATCTTGGAAACAAGAAAACGGGAGTGTGCTGAAAGTATTACTCGGGAAATGGGCAAAAACATTAGCGAGGCTGAAGCTGAAATTTCTAAATGTGTTAGTTGTTGTAGGTACTTTGCAAAAAATGCAGAGAATTTACTACAGGAGAAGAGAGTATTTTCTGATAAACAAGAAGGTTATCTTGTCTATGAGCCTATTGGTGTTGTTCTGGGTATTATGCCTTGGAATTTTCCATTTTGGCAGGTGTTTAGGGCGGCAGTTACTTCAATGATTGTAGGCAATGGTTTTATTTTAAAACATGCATCAAATGTTACTGGATCTGCATTACTGATTGAAGAAATATTTAAGCAAGCAGGGTTTCCTGAAGCTCTTTTTTCTACAGTGATTGTTTCTGGTGCGAAGGTTACATATTTAGTGGAGCATTCAAAGATTGCAGGGGTCACTTTTACCGGTAGTGAACATGCAGGAAGGCAGGTAGCATCTCTTGCAGGCAAGTGTTTAAAGAAGACAGTGTTAGAGCTTGGAGGTAGTGATCCATATATAGTGTTAGATGATGCAGATGTCAAAAAGGCTGCGGAGATTTGCATACAAAGAAGACTTCTTTGTGGAGGGCAAGTATGTATAGCGTCAAAGCGATTAATTATTGTGGATAGTATTTATGAAGAATTTAGGGATTGTGTGGTAGAAGCGATGAAGAAGTACAAAGTAGGTGATCCTATGGATGTTTCGACTCATATTGGTCCTTTGGCTAGGAAGGATTTAAAAAACGAGCTAAGAAGGCAGGTAGAAGGATCTATAGAAAAGGGAGCATTGTGTTCTTATAGAGGTGAGATACCAGTAGAGGGCAATTTCTTTCCTCATATGTTACTGGAGGGAGTTACTTCATCTATGCCTGCGTATTCTGAAGAGTTATTTGGTCCTGTTGTAGTACTGATTAGGGCTAAAGATGAGGATGATGCGATTAAGATTGCAAACGATACACAGTTTGGCTTAGGAGCAGCTATTTTTTCAAAAGACATTAAAAGGGCAAAGAGATTAGCAGAAAAGGAAATTGATGCTGGTTATGTAGCTATTAATACTGCAGTAAGTTCTGATCCCCGAATTTCTTTTGGAGGAGTAAAAAATTCTGGATGGGGAAGGGAGTTAGGAGAAGTGGGTCTTCATGAATTTGCAAATATAAAGACGATTGTATCTGGCTAATAGGGGTTTATTTAGAAGGTAAGAAGGTTACCATTAATTCGGAGCAAAACACCGAAGTTTCCTTCTAAATTGGTGGCGCCGTATTCAATTGCAAAATCAATATTGATGCTTGAATGAGCAAACAGTTGATACTCACCTCCTAGGTAAATAGCATGGCCTTCCTTATGAGTGTTTGGAAAAAGATAGATTTCCCAACGTTTTTTTATAGATGGTTTTTTGAGGTGTGAAAGGTAGAGTTTGGTACCTGCAGACCGGAAGTTGTCTTGATATGGCTGAAATGTTCCAACGATATTTAATGCGGGTAGAAAATGGAATTCTAGTGCGTATCTTAAAATACCAAAAGGAATGTCAAATCCTGCTGCGCACTTTAGTGTTTGGTCTGCTTTGATAGTTTCACTTTGTGTAACTTTCTCAGGTGTTATTTCCTCTATTGATTGGGCAATGAGCCCAGAGGCGCTAAGTTTAGAGAGTGATGGAAAAGATAAGGAGACAAAGAGGTGATTTTCTTTTGATCTGTATGTTGTTTAACATCGTTTCATGGGATTTCTTTTGTTTTTAATAGTCGTAAAGATAGACTTTTCTATCAAAAATAGGCTATACTTTTATTATGGTTAGGCAGATTGAAATCTATGATTTAGAACAGAAAAAAGTAGTGCATGAGAGAGTGATTGGTAGATCCTTCTTACTGTTTCTTTATCGCCAGCATAGTTTTACGGCGCGTATGATACGTTTTTTGTTATGTGAAAATTCCTTGATGTCAAGGTTGTTTGGATTTTGGCAGAAGTTACCGCTTTCCAAACGATGGATTGCGCATTTTGTTAAGGATTATGATGTTGATATGACAATTACAGAAAAGAAGGAATACAGATCATTTAACGATTTTTTCACGCGAAAATTAAAGCCAGATGCAAGACCTATTGGAAAAGGGGAGGTAATAGCATTTGCAGACGCCAGATATCTCTTTTACAACACTATTGATCAATATGAGCCCTTAAGGATTAAAGGGCAGGAATACACCCTTAAAACCTTTTTAGGGGATTCTGAGTGCGCTAAGAAGTATAAGAGTGGTTCTATAGTAATTGCTCGTTTAGCACCCCAGGACTATCATCGATTTCACGCGCCAATATCAGGAAAGATCGAGAAAAGTTATGCAATTAGTGGAAAATATGATTCTGTCTCACCCCTTGCACTTCGATCTTACCCTGAAGTTCTTTTCCACAATAAAAGACATCTTATTGAGATTAATTCACCAAAAATTGGTCCCTATCTCTTAATCATTGTAGGGGCTCTTAATGTAGCATCTATTAAGCTCACCTACACATCACCTGAAATCACCCAAGGTCAGGAGCTGGGTTATTTCTCGTTTGGCGGTTCAACTGTTGTTTTGATTACTATGAGACGACTAACTTTTTATCCAGAGCTTACCGATCAGACACAAAAAAGCCGTGAAACATTCGTGAATCACGGCACAGCACTAATTTAAAATTAGTCACTATTTTTTTGATAAAGAAGGCAGTCTCCACCATCAACACTTGCAATAAGTGTGCAGCCATTAGCTTCTAGGTATCTAAGAGATTTATGAATCGTGTGATATTGCTCTTCTCCTCTCATTTCCCACCAGTTAGCATCATCCATCCAGATATAGCCACCCTTTTTAACTTTTGGAAGGTAGGCTTGAACTTCCTGATAAACGGAAATTTCATTATGATCACCGTCTATGTGGAGGATATCAATAGTATTAGGAACGTGGTTGATAGCATCCATTGATGTCATTCTTAGAGTTTTACAAAATGGTTCTATATCATAGTTTTTTTGTAGAGATAGAAATGATTGGTAGATTCTTTCTAGGTCTAGTGATCCCCACCATTTATGATTGGGATTATCTTCATCGTAATATTCTGTAGCTGCAAGATTTGTCCAAGGATCAATTGCATACACAATACCGTGCCTATTGTCTTTTAGGCCTAGCGCTGTAGGTAGAATTGAAGCGCCACCAAATGCACCAATTTCAACACACACTTCAGGTTGATTTTCAATGATAATATCGTACATTAGGTTTGCTTTTTCTAGAGAGCACCAACCCTCTATTAAAGAATTTGTTTTTGTTAATGTTTTTCTAATTATGGCCCTGCTCTTAGCCTCTGCACTAAAGCCTGTCGTACAGATAACGCTAAAGAAAAGTGCTAGCTGAACTATTCTTTTCATGTTTTCTCCTATAGTTAATGGTCTTATCTTTCAGGTAGATAGTATGTTATAATATAAAATAATGATATACAATATTGTTTTAGTATAAGTTTTTGGCAATGATATTTTTTGTTTATTTTTTCTTCTATGTAGTGGTTCAATCAATGATCATTTAATAACAGATATCCAGATAAATCGTGCAGATGTAGATTATGTTGATACAGCTGGAGAGAAGCAGTAGAAAAAAATAACCCTTGTAACGATAGACGATACTTATTCGGAGTATATTTTAAAAAATATCGAATATTTTAGAGAGACTGAATTCACTGATGATAGCAGTTGGTGGTCTTTTATTTATTTGATTTTTTGCCTGTTACTGTGGAGCATACTAGACTCTAACTTATATGAGTGAGGTTAAGTGGAAAATTATAAAATTGCCCTTCTTTAATCCTGTTTTCTTATTCTAAAGGATTTAGATGAAAATTCTGTTATGTAATTTTTGCTCTATCAAAAAGGGATTCATATCTAACATATCAGTTTGATGAAAATTTCTTAAGGAAGAAGAAGTTTCTAAGGTAGAAAAATATTAATGAGAAGGATAACTTATTATAAAATAATGAGGGGAGTCCATGAGAAATTTCTTTTATATATTGCTAATGTTACCAAATTTACTTTTAGGAAAAGTATATGATTGTTTTATTTTTTTTAATGAGCTTGAGACTTTAGATATTAGATTTAATGAGCTTTATGATCATGTTGATCACTTTGTAATAGTAGAAGCAAATGAGACTTTTTCTGGGATAGCAAAGCCATATTATTTTGAAGTTAACAAGGAAAGATATGCACAATTCTTAGATAAAATTATTTACATAAAGTTAGATAAATTACCGACAGCGTGGAATGAACAGTGTGTAGGAAAGTATTTGGATGAAAAAGCTTATAATGAAAACCAAGAAAATAATTTTGCATGGATGAGAGAATTTTATCAGAGGAATCAGTTAATGCAAGGGCTAAAGGATTGTAACTCTGATGATGTGATCATTTTATCGGATTGTGATGAAATACCTGAAGGAAGAAGTATAAAACGAATTAAGGAACTGGTAGCTCAACATGAAATAGTATCAATAGAGAATCTTTGCTACTATTATTTTTTAAATAGACTATATAATTGGGCACCTGAATCGTCAGCCTCCTGTGCATTAAGTTATAATGATTTGAAGAAATCACCAACAATATCGACAATTAGGCAGTGGTCTCATGAACATATCGTTTATGACAATCCTGAGGATCATCGTTACCGTAAGCGAAACACTCCGATTACCTGCATGATTAGTTCAGGTTGGCATTTTTCTTCACAAGGTGGATATGAAAGAATCAAGTATAAGTTTAGCAGTTTCTCTCATTATAAAGATGATTTTATAGTTAGGGAAATAAATCAAGATTATCTTGACTGGAGAGAAACAGTAGAAGAAAAAACAACCCTTGTACCGATAGACGATACTTATCCGGAGTATATTTTGAAAAATATCGAATATTTTAGAGAGATTGGATTCATTGATGATAGTATTTGATGGTCTTTTATTTATTTAGTTGATTTTTTGCTTGTTGCTATGGACCATAGTAGACTCCAACTTATATCAGTGAGGTGAAATGCAAAATTGCATAGTTGCGCTTTTTTATTCCTGTTTTCTTATTACGTATGCTCATGGACTTAACACAGCTTATTTTCATGAATTAGTTCAGAACAGCAAGCCTAAATGGATGGAGGAAAGAATTGAAAAGGAATTAGCACCTTTTCAAAAGGAAGATCTACGCAGAGATGTTTTAAATGAAATTTTAGAAAAATTTGGAGATAGAGCACATCTAACATTAGTGTCTATAAGAAATTCCGTGGTAACAACTGAGGATATAGTACCTAATAGATTATGGACTATTGATCATGTTATTCGTGGAATTGAAAAGCTTAATTCAATAATAGAATTAGCTGATTTAGATTTATTGATAACAGGTTGTGATACACTACCGGTAAACATAGGGGGCTTGCAAATTAATGATTTACCTATTTTTGTTTGGAGTAAAAAAATAGAGGACTCAGGTGGAATTTTGATTCCAGATCTAATGGCACTTAGAGGATATGACGCTGAAAAATCACTGATTGATAAGGGTAATACTATCTATAATAATTGGGACACAAAGATAGAAACACTTTTTTTTAGAGGGACCGATTCTGATGGATCTTTCCTTCCAGAAGCTTGGCCTAAATGTCCTAGAGCTCGGATTGCATTATTATCACAAGAATATCCATTACTGATTAATGCAAAGTTTTTTAGAACAGAGAGAGGATTACATTTTACTAACATGAATAGGTTTGCTGAAGATAATCATCTTTTTACTTGGGATTGGACATCTATGGAAGAGTATCCTAGGTATAAATATCTTATGGATCTAGATGGTACATCCGCATCTGTTCCTAGGTTGGCAGTACTTCTGTTTTCAAATTCTCTAGTCTTTAAGCATAGTACTGATTCTTATCAATGGTGGTATAGTGAAATTAAGCCTTATGAGCATTATATACCAGTGAAAAATGATCTTTCAGATCTTTTAGAACAGCTAGAGTGGGCAATAAGTCATGACACTGAATGTCGAATGATTAGTAGTAATGCTTCAAAATTAGCAAGTAGAATTTTATCAGAGGAAGCTGTTTATCTATATCTATATAAACTGTTGAAAGCCTATGCTCTAATACAAGGTATTAATAATTAAGGATGACTAGGATGGGGAGTTGTGTCTTTTTATTATGGTAGTCATTAATTATTGTGACTACCATATCTTTACTAAGGAGCATAAATTATAACAAGTATATCATCAAATCGTGTCGCAATATTACCCATATGTACTTCATAATTATATTTACATGAGCTAAGATGTTCTAGTAATGTACTTATGTTTTGTATAGGTACATCCTCAATAAAATATATTCCTCCAGATTTTAATTTTTGAAACAAATAGGCTAATGAATTTAGTTGATCGAGGAGACTGTGAGATCCGTCATCTATAATATAGTCAAGAGAATGATCATCGAAGCGATGAGAGAAACCTATTGAAGTTGCATCATCAATAATGACATTGCATGAGCTTAAATCATGCATAATAAATTGATCTGTTATATCAACACCGAAAATATTGGCATTGGGTAGATAATCCTTCCACATTAGGAGGGATAGACCTTCATATATACCAATTTCTAAAAGTGAGCATTGTGGTTGATTGATCTTCTTATTGTAGACATCAATATAGGAGTGCGCTGTTCCTTTGTCACCACTGCCATCTGGTCCAGAGTATTTTTTATATACATCATGAAGATTTTTTTTGTTTAAAATAGTGTCATCAGCGAAGACAGAATTTGTTAATAAGAGCGCTAATATAAAATACAACTTCATTTCATTCCTTTGTTAGGTTTAAATATGATTATAAGAATCCTTTTGTTTTTTAGAATAAGATTGCAAAAGTCTGTATAGGTAAGCAAGAGCTGTTTCTTCATTCAAGATCTGATCGGCTAAATCCATTGCATTCTTTGCAATCGTTGCACAGCACGGATCATTATTTATTGCCCAGTCTATCTTCATTATTAGATCAGATAAATCGTTTTCTACAGGAATATAGTGTGTATTAGGAATTAGAGCATTATACCACCAAAGTATTGAGGAACTATTTTGTTTAAATACTGTAGAATTTGAAAATAGGGAAAGTGCACTTCTCAGTGGAGAAGCACAATTACCATCGATGTCCATGATATATTTATAGTGACCAATATTTTCTATTGGAATAAATTCACCAAGAAAATTCTTATCTAATGCAATTTGTTGCATACATTTGAATTGTAATTTTACGAATTTTGCATCTATTTTCTCTGGGCATTTATTTGAGAGAGTAGTTAATAGGATACGTGGAGATTTTAACCATAGGGATGGTATAGCGCCAGAACCTTTATCGGTCCCGCGAAAAAGAAGTTTATTAAGTTTATTGTTCCAATCACCATGGTTAATGTTACCTTCTTGGATTGATTTTTTGAAAATGGAATAGTCTTGTAGAGCCCATCTATCTGGTATTAAGATACCGCCAGGATTATCCTTAGGTTTAGTTTCAACTAGAATAGGGCAGTCTTTAAAAGAAAACCATCCAGAGTGAATACTTAATGTATCATGACCAGAGAAAATTAAATCAGCATCGGGTAGAGTGACTAATTCATTTAATTTTAGAAAACCGTTTACAAATTGCTTAGTAGTAGGATGTTCTTCTGATCCGTTACCATAGATAATATCAATATTATTAGAAGAAATAATGATTCTTGTTAAACACAACTGATTGTTTCTTTCAAAGATTGTATCTAGTGTTTTTTTCTCTAGACCGGTGATAAATGGAGAGAGATCATTGTCAATCTGTGATTGCATCCATTCTGGGATTTTTTCATTTAAAATAGTATAGAATTTTTGTTGGTCAAGTCCATAGAGATTAAGTTGGGTAAGAAATATGAATAGTAATTGAAGTATAGTTTTCATAGTAAACATCTGCTTATTTAAAAAAGATAATCATTTATATTGTTTATAATTCATTTAGAAAGGGTACTTTATCGACAATATTTAGAGGTGGTTCAACACCGATATTAAACTCATTCTTTTCTAAGTCTATTTTATTGAGCATTCTTTTATATTTATTAATGTTTTTGTCATTACTAAGTCTTGGTAATGCGATAAAATCGCTGTTAAATATACTATATACATCATAATTACATTGGTCTAAAAAATAATAGATCCTATCAAAGTTCTCTTTCCAGGGGAGTAGAGATAATGCATGATTTTCTACATTGACCCAACATTCAAAAATGATTGCTGGTAGCTCTCTTAAGATTGTTTCCTTAGCACCCTCTAGTGCATAATATTCAAAACCTTCTATATCCATTTTAATTAATGAAAGGTTGTTTATGTTATAGTCATCTATTGCTACAGTTGAAGTAATATTACATTCTGCTTTTGAATTTTCATCAATAAAAGTACGTAGACCAGAGAGGCGAGATATATTTTTATCAAAGGCAGTAGCTTTTGATTTATCTTTAAATTCTTTTAAGGTTTCTTGGTCATATAGATCAATGCAAACGAAACCAGCATACATTCCTAACCTTTCCTCTTCTGCTACACATTTTGATATTGGAATGACGTTGTAACAATTGTTAATCCTTAGATTATTAATAAGCTCTAAATATAAAATATTATCAGGTTCAAATGCATAAACTACACCAAGAGGACCTGTTTTTTTTGACATCGAATGTGTGTGAACTCCGATATGTGCTCCTATATCAATAACTGAGCTGCCTTTTTGAATTAAATCTAGGATAATCAAATTTATATCGTATTCATAGGGTAAACCTTTGCGTATAAAATCTTCTTTAATCGAATCATGTCTTGTCGCAGTTTTTTCAATCTCAAAGTAGAGATTTTGTAAAGGAACAAAATAACGATGGTATGAATCAAAAAAATTAGCTTGTTTGAAAATTTGAATTTTTTCTTCTTCTGCAAATAAATAGGTTTTAACAAATATTTTATAAGCAGATGAATTAGAGTAAAAATTGTGAACCTCAATATATTCATTCTCATTAAGTGTATCTATATAACTTTTTAGTAATGTATGATCTGTATTTAATATATCGATATAAATTGTATTTAGATCCCTGTTATTTAATAATATATCCCTAATTTTAAATATATCAAGATTACTTTTCCCTATTAGTAATAGGTTTATAGGACCATTTTCTTTTGAATATGGATATTCCCCAAATAATGGATTATTTGAGTCTTTTATGATGTTTGCATCTGGCCATAGATTTTGAAGTTTAAGAATCAGATTAGAATCTAGATCTCCAGTAATAGCAATATTACTTACCTTTGAGGAGAATAATTTTAAAACTTCAATAGGTTTTCCTTTCCAACCGAATAAGTTTTTGTCTGGCTCTACTATGCTGTAGCTATATAGGAAATTAAGGGTAAGAAATAAGTAAATTATTGATATTTTTTTATTCATAATTGTCTATATACACGTTGATTTAATCTTTATTATTTATGCCTGGTGGTATTGCAATATTACCTAGTTTCCCGCAGGATTGAGATACTATATCTTTTCTTGAGCAGAATAATTTTATATCATTTGGTAAGGTCATTTCCATATCAATAGGGAGAAATAGTTGATATTTATAAATGAAATTAAGTAGCTTTTTTATTCCAGATCTTTTGATAATCATAGATGCTGTACTATATCTAGCACCGATTTGATCTATATTTTTACTTACTTGGTATCTCATTGAAAAACGCTTAGTATTTTCAGGATAAAAGTTTGGTCTGTAAGCAAAAGACTTACAAGGTAGGTATTCACCAGTTTCGTAATGCCTATGATCTTGGTCAGTAAATAGTATATCCCAGTTATTCTCTCCGACAGTTGTGTTAAGTTCACTAATAAGGTCTGATAATTGATGAGGATCTTCAGTAACAACTATATCATCTTCTAAAACCCAAATAATTTCGTATCCGCAATCATATGCATCCTGCAAAATAGATAAATGACTTAATGCACAGCCTATCTGTCCTGGATAATAATCGTGTGTAAAATATGATTGATTGGGTATTTCTCCAAATTTTGTTACCAAATTTCTATGGTCCAAGGAGTTTTCATATAAGTTTAGTTGTTGTTCAGGGAGATAACATGTTGCAGGAAAACCTTGTGGGTTAGTTTTGGGCCATTTATATCCGATGATATCTGTATAACCGTCAACTGTTATTGAACTCCAGTATACTCCTAGGTCACTAATTCCTTTTTTTATAATGGGATCCATCCAGCTCTCATATTTTACTCCTATGTCATTAATTGCATCTACTGAAAGCTCCCAACCATTAATTGCAGAGAATCTAAATGGTTTGATTCCATAACGTTGTAATTCAGAGAGGCTTGTTTTCCATCTGTCTGTATTCTGCTCTAGATTGATCATATAGATGTAATCAATGTTTAGTAATCCATCCTGAGTTGGTTTGTCTTTGATTAGCTTTAGGTGTTTTTTAATATCTGGATCAATGACTAGTTCTGATTGTATAGAGGCATAGAAGCAATTTACAAATAGGATTATGCGGAGGTATTTTATTTTCGTCATTCAGAGAAAAATTATCATATTTAATATATTTAAGCTATTAAAATGGTCAATGAAATGATTTTACAGTTGTTAGTTAATGTACAATTATCAAATATATTATCTAAGCAATTTTTTGTGAGCAATTGGAATCAGGTCATAGTAGATGACAACTTTGTATCTTGAATGATATAAGTATAAACATACAAAGAAAATCATCTTGAGGTTCAAGCAGAGAGTAGTGATAATATCACATTTATCTAGACAATCTCGATATTTTTTAATTTTTGTCTTAGTTGCCTTAATTCATGTTAACTCTTCCGAGGGAGGAAAAGAAGATCCTGTAATCCTTGATTACAATTGCACCGATCCTTTGTTTGTTCCTTTAGGCTCCTGGTGCGGACCAAATTTTAAACTAGAAAAAGCGCGTTTACGAAAATGCGCTTTTCCATTTGATTGGACATTGTCAGTTAATGAAGATAAGCTAGTAGATCTACTTGAAAGAGATTTTGATCATTTTTTAGAACAGGAATATATAAGCATTGTTGCAAATCACCTAGTAATAGCTGAATATGGTATGGAATTCCCTCACTTTTCAGATGAAGGAATTAATCACCGATCTGAATTTGAATCATTTTATACTAGATTTTCTAGCGTTTATAAGAGAAGAATTAATCGCTTTCGTAGGCTGAATGAATATAGAGGTAAGGTAGTTTTTATCAGAGAGGCCTTTGATAAAGCATCTATTTCTCCTTATATTTTTAAGGATTCAAGAACACTTAATATTTCTGATAGTTCGGCTATTAGATTAAGAAATACACTAGAGGATTATTTTCCAGGGTTAGATTTTATTCTGGTTATTTTTAATACAGTAGGAAAAAAGACATATACCGATAATCAAAGGCCATCTGATGATGAACTAATGCCTATAAAAGAACTTGAAAATATATTATTCTATGAGACTGATTCTCCATTTGTATTGCTATGTCTAGCAGAACAATTTTCTAACTGATTAAGATTTACTAAAAAAGATATTTTTGTTATTTTGCGGCTTCAAAACGCAAAATAGTGAGCTTATTATGAGAAGGTTATGGTTGAGTTGTTTTATTTTTCTTAGCACCAGTTTAATTTGATTAAACCAATCTTATTTTCCTCCAATCGGCATACCACTACAATATGAACCTTATCTTCCTCCAATCTGTGAGAGAGAAGAAAGAAAGAAATAGGTGTACAATGGGGTTCATTTTCTTATCATGTTCTCCTAAATAATAAACCAGAAAAACTATACCTAATTGATCCATGGTTATATGGAAAGCAAGAACCTCCTGAGATAGACGCGCTATATGGTACTCAGGAACAGCGGGATAATTTAGCTGAAGCAGTTATTGGACTTTTTTCCGAGTATCCACATGTTGAAGTAATAAGAGACTTGTCTGAGAATGTATGCAATAGATTTGAAAATGAATATTTTGATTATGTTTATATTGATGGAGAGCACTCATATGAAGCAGTAACACGTGATTTAACAAATTACTTTTGCAAGGTTAAAATTGGTGGTTGGATCATTGGAGATGATTATGGATGGACAGGGATCGCACAAGCAGTTCATGATTTTCTAGAAAAACATAAGGGAGAATACACTTTTTTAACTGAGTCAGATTCTGGAAAAACTGGTGGTCAATTCGCTATTCAAAGAATTAGATAAATTAGGATATAAATATTATATTATGTGGATACTTTTGTGATTCTTTTGTTCCGTGGGTGATCTACTATTTTTCCTTATTCTAAATTGTCTAATGAGGAGACAAAACCACCTATAGCTTTGGATTTACTATTTTTTCTAAATTATTAGTAGATGTTTAGGGTGGATATCCTATATTACTATCTGTATGGATGTCTTGATATACCACATCGTTCTTAAGACAAAATAGTTGAATATTATCAGCAAGAAATATGTCCATATCGTAAGGATGAAATATTTTATATTGGTAGAAGAAATTTAAAATCTTTTCCATTCCTGCTCTACTGATTATCATAGAAGCTGCTCCATAACGTGCACCTATGCGTTCAATATTTTGCGATACAGGATATCTATAAGAAAAGCATTCAGGGTTTTTCGGATAGAAGTTTGGTCTATATGCAAATGATTTACACTCAATATACTCACCAGTATCGTTGTGTCTTATATCACGATCAGTAAATAGTATATCCCAATTCTTATAACCAACCTTGTTATTTAGCTCTTCTATCAATTCTGAAATGATATGAGGATTTTCTGCGATCTCTATATCATCTTCTAAAATCCAAATAGTTTTATAACCCCTATCATATGCATCTTGTAAGACTGAAAGATGACTTAAAACGCACCCAATCTGACCAGGAGCAAGATTAAAAGAAAAATATGTTTGGTTTTCTATACTACCAAAATTGCTATTAGAAGAGTAATCTAGTAAAGAACCCCATGTTGATTTTTGCTTTGTTGTGAAGTAGGAGTTTGCTGGAAATCCTTCAAAATAAGGATAAAAGTACTCTAATTTCGTCCAATAATGGCTATTTTTTTTGATACCCTTTTTAATAATAGGATCCATCCATGGTTCATATTTAACACCTAAATCATTAATCGTATCAATGGTAAAATTCCAACCGTTGACGGCTGAAAACCTAAGGGGATTGATTCCATAGCTTAATAGTAATGAAGAGCTTTTTTCCCAACGCTCAGGTTTTTTATCCAAATTAATCATGTAGATAAAATCTATATTTCTCATTGAATGGTATTCGCCATCATGTGTAACCTGTTTCAGGTGTTTCTTTATGTCTAGATTAACTATCAGTTCTGCATTTCCTGATATATAGATCAATTTGGTGAAAATTATTAGAAGAAGTGATTTTAATTTGATAGAATGCATATTTGCCTGGATGTTAGGTTTAAGTTGAGGTGACATTAACATAATATAGTTATTTTATCCCTATGAAATAGAGAGAACTTTAATCAGATAGATGCAGTCCAGTCGATATTTATTTCACCAAAATTTTATAGGCACTGTAATATATTGAGTCAGTAAAATAAAATTAAGGAGGAGAATTGAAGTTATTATCTGTCCAATATCCTGCGCTATAAAATCACGTTTTAAACAGAATAATTGAAAATCATCAGTCATACACATAGCAACGTCAATTGGTAAAAGAGCTTTTATTTATAGATGAAATTTAGAAGCCCCTCCTTCCCGGATCTACTTATTATCATAGAGGTAGTCCCATTGCGTGTACCCATGTGCTTAATAAATTACGATACTAATATTTGTAGAAAAAAACTTCTCAGCTAATGAAGCCGTATCTAATACAATCACTTGTTTTGTTATTTCTATAATCATTATAGATGTAGAATCATATGTGTTATGTTTCTGAAATTCTATAGCTGGTATAATATTGAGTAAGAAAAAGTATAATTAAGGAGGTGTATTTATATTAGTGTCTGTACCAATATCCTGTACTACAATGTCTCGTTTTAAACAGAATAATTGAATATCATCCCGTGTTTCATATTCAATAGCTAGTTCATTAATGGTATTAATGCCAAGATATTAGCCTTTAATGTCTGCAAATTTGAAAGGATTTATTTCATAGTTTAATAGTAGTGAAGAACTACCCTTCACTTATCTGTTCTTTTATATAGATTAATGAGATAATTGAAATCAATATGCTTAATAGCATGGGATTCGTTGTCATGCGTGATTTGCTTTAGGTGCTTTTTTATATCTAGATTTACTATTATTTCTCCCGCCGCTGAATTTAAATTATATTTGCTAGTAGAATTATACAAAGTGATTTTAATTTGATATAGCCATACATAATTTGGAATTATTTCTTTTCCTGAGATGGCTTAATGCCTATAAAAAACGTGGAAATATATTATTCTATCAGACTGATTCTCCATTTGTATTTGTTCGTCTAGCAGTAGAATTTTTTAACTGACTCAGGTTTAGTAAAAGATCTTTTTGTTAGTATTGAGTTATGCATGAATAAAAGTTAATAGGAATGAAAACATAATAATCGTTATAAATGTCCTTATTATTTTATCTTATAGCGGTGAAGCTGTTGAACAATCTGAACCAACTTCCTGGGTAATTAGATCATACTGAAGGCAATACATTTGTATATTATGTGGCATACACATCTCAAAATCATAGGGAAGAAATATCTTGTACTTATAGATATAGTTTAATATTTTTTCTATTCCAGAACGTCTCAGTATCATTGAATGTGCTCCATACCTTGCACCTATTTTAGTGAATAGATCAAAACAATCTTTGCGTTCCGAGAACTTATTAGGATCTTTTGGATAATAATTTGGGCGTGGAGCAAATGATCTACACGGAATTAATTCACCTGAATTATTGTCTCTATAGTCTATATCAGTAAATAAAATGTCCCATCCACCTCTTGTGTTTGCATCTAAAATTTTTATCAGTTCAGGCACTACATTTGGATTTCTACATATTGTAATGTCATCTTCAAAGATCCAGATAGTTTCATAACCTTTATCGTATGCGTCTTGTAACACAGAAATATGGCTCAATGCGCACCCAATTTGTCCAAAGCACATACTATGACAAAAGTATACTTTTCCCGGTGTATCAATAATACTGTGTGAAGAGAAATCATCCCAGGTAGTGGTGCTAAGTTCTATATTACTAAAATGGTTAAATGAAGTGGCTGCAAAACCGTCATATCCATGATGTAGCCAAAAGCTGTGATGTGTTCTTAACGCTTTTCTTATATTGCATTCCATTGAGACATCATATTTTACACCTAAATCATGGATTATATCCGATGAGAGATCATTCCAACCATCAAATCCTGAAAATCGAAGGGGATTAATTCCAAACTCTTTTAATTGGTTAGATGATTTTTCCCAGCGCTCAGGTTTTCTGTCCAAATTGATCATGTAAACACAATCTATATTATGAAAATCATGATTGTGAGAGCTTTCTGGTGCTTTTTTAAGGTGTTTTCTGATTTCTTGATTAATTTCTAACGTACCTTGGAGATTACTCCATAAGAATAGTAATAGAAGACTCTTAACTAAAGTTTTTTTCTTTAAAATCTTTTGAAAATACATTGGAAGTCCCTTTGTGTATTAGATTTTTATAGTAACTTGTTTCTAACGAAGATGTCATCACCCTTGAGTTGCTCTAAAAGGAGTAGGAGAATGCGGGTTGCTACTCTACTTAACTTACATAGATATTGTCTTCTTTTTTTTAGTCATCAACTATTGTTTAAAAGGGAATTTTTGTCTATATGGTTTTACTTTTAAATGAAATACATGAAAAGGTTAAATAGGGTGTACAAATCACGGATAATTAGACACATATGAGATAAGAATGGGTGCAAGAAAAACTTAATCAATTGATGTATTTTTCTTAGTTTATAGTGTATTGGTAGAGCTAGGCGAAAGATAAGCCTTTAAAAATTTATCTGTGAAGGTTAGGCTTTTTTTGCGTTTAATTAGGCAGGAGATAGACTCTCTGCTTATTTTTATAAACGATTTTATTACATATATAAGGAGCCATTATTTTGAAGAGTAGATTAGGATTATTGTGTGTGTTTTTAATGAATGTCTTATTTGGCAGTGTTCAGGTCAATGATAAGATACTTCGACATCTAAAGACTGTTCGAGATAAAGGTACTGGCCATTCCATGAGAAATATTGACTTTATCTATATGATTAATCTTGATAAAGCAACTGATCGTTGGAAGAGGTCAAGTGAGTTGCTTAATCAGTACGGGATATACCCTTATAGGTTTTCCGGAGTTAATGGTTGGAAATTGCCTATTCAAGCAATGATTGATATTGGAGTAGAGTATGAGGAATGGATGCAATTAGGCATGGATAAAGAAGTAAGGCGTCGTGGCAAATTTTGGAGGGAACAAGGTATTAAAGGGTATGCAGGAACATATTACACTTATGATCATGGATTAGCTAATGATTGGGGCCAAGTGCATGGTACAATCAATCAACCTGGACAGTCATATTTTGTTCATTCAATGTCTCCTGGGCAGATTGGTTGTGCATTAAGTCATATATCTGTATTACAAGATGCGTATGATAGTGGTTATGAAGTGGTGTGGATATTAGAGGATGATATAGATGTTAATGAGGATCCTAATATACTCTCTGATCTTATCGATGAATTAGAATTGAGATTACAATCCTCTAAGGGTAAACACTCATGGGATATTCTTTTTACTGATGTTAATTATAAGGATAATAATACAGGTGAGTATGTTGTTTGCGGAGATTGCTCTTTTAGGATTAATTATTATTCGCGAAATAGATTCGGTAGAGAAAAACAAATAACTCCCAATATTAAGCTTATTGGAGCAAGATTTGGTGCCCACTCTTATATTGTAAGAAGGCAAGGGATTGAGAAATTACTGAAGTTCTTTCATCAATATATGATATTCGATCCTTATGACATTGATATGCTGCGACCCAACGGAATTAGAATGTTTGGTTTAACTAGAGATGTTGTTTCTCAACAAGTTGGTTCATCCTCGAATACATCTTCTCCTCTTTGATAGTTAAATTCAAAAAGGTGATTTATGAAATCATGAGACTAGCAAATCGATTCATTAAGTTTTTGAACATATGAGTTCTAAAGAGTATAGGGACGGATAGATGAGTGTTCTAGAGTATTGTAAATTATAAAGAGAATCTAGAGGATTAGGATCTAGTTACTGAACAAAAAGCAGCTTTAATTGAGAAAAAACTTGTCACATATTATCTAACTAATTATTGTTTAATTTTTTTTTAAATAAGAGAGGTAAATTATGAAATTATTAGATGTTTTGATTAAAGGTTTTTCTGTCGCAACTATTATAGCGACTACAAATATTCATTGTGATTGGAAAGATCATCCTAGACAATTCGATGGTAATAAAGAATATGAATATGAAAATAAGCTGGATGTAATAGATAAATATATGCCTGAAAATCCAATAATTTTTGAAGCAGGAGGGCATTATGGTGAGGATTCCAAAGTATTGGCACGCCGCTGGAGTAATGCACAAGTCATAACGTTTGAACCAAACCCAAATGCATTTGAAGAATTATATAGAGCAACCATAAATATTCCTACGATATTCTCCTATAATCTGGCAGTAAACAACTATAATGGAATTGCTATTCTAAATGTATGTTATGGAAGTACAGGAGATGATCCAGTCTTTGAAGGAGCAAGCTCAATTCTTCCTGCAG